>CAKKSE010000191.1 GCA_919903025.1 Nitrospiria bacterium
GGTAACTTCAAGTGCGAGTCGTTTCCGTTTGGGGTGGTCTCCGCGGCGCCCTGCGCCTTCACCGAACAGGGAGAGGCTGACTGGGTGAGCGGGGAATGGGAGCCCTGATAACCCCGCCCGAGCCTGGACATGCCCCCGGCCCCGTGTTACGATTTCGCCCGCTCACCGAATCCACGAGGCCAGATGGATCGACCTGAAGACCGCGTCAGGGAGCGTATCGACGCCCTCCTCGCCCAGGCCGGCTGGGAGGTCTCCGACCCAAGGGAGGCCAACATCCACGCCGCCAGGGGCGTCGTTATCCGCAACTTTTCCCTCAAGCCCGGTCACGGCTTCGCCGATTATCTCCTCTACGTGGACGGCAAAGCTGTCGGCGTTATCGAGGCCAAGAAGGAAGGCACGACATTGACGGGGGTGGAGACCCAGTCGGCCAAATACTCCCAGGGCCTGCCCGACGGCCTGCCGCGCTGGGGCAACCCGCTTCCTTTTTCGTACGAATCCACCGGTTCTGAAACGCGCTTTACAAACGGCCTCGACCCGGAGCCGCGGTCGCGCCCGGTGTTTGCTTTCCACAAACCCGAAACCCTGGCCGCCTTCCTCGACAACGTCATGGTTCCCCCCTTTGGAAAAGGGGGGCGAGGGGGGATTTCCCCAAGAATCCCCTCCCCCTCGACGGGGGAGGGCGAGGGTGGGGGTGAATTCCTTAGGGCCGCCGAAGCCCCTGCCGACTACCGCGCCCGCGGCCAAACCTTCCTTGAGCGCGTGCAACACATGCCGGCGCTCAAGACCGAAGGCTTGTGGCCCGCCCAAATCAAAGCGATCAACAATCTCGAACAATCGCTCAAGGAAAACCGCCCCCGCGCCCTGATCCAGATGGCCACGGGCTCCGGCAAGACGCACACGGCCATCTCGTTCATCTACAGGCTTCTGAGATTTGCCAAAGCCCGGCGCGTGCTGTTCTTGGTGGACCGCGGCAACCTCGGCGACCAGACGCTCAAGGAATTCCAGCAATACGC
>CAKKSE010000192.1 GCA_919903025.1 Nitrospiria bacterium
CCAAGTTCAAGGAACTCGGTCTCACGCCTCCCGAGCGCGCCCGCGAAGAGGGCCCCAAGGCCGACGACACGGCCTGGGAACGGACCAAGGAAGTCGCGGGAGGTATGGCCACTCAAGCCCAGAAGGCCGGCAAGTTCCTTAACGACGCCCGCAAGGACCTGACCGAGATCGGAACGGGACTGCTCGACAAGGGCACGCGCGATGAGGTTGCCAAGCAGGTAAAGGAAAACGTCTCCCTCGAAAACATCAAGGACGGCCTCGAAGCCCGCGAAATCAACAAGAAGGCCGATGCTGATCGCGCCGCGGCCCGGGACAAACTCGAGGACAAGCTTGTCGAGAAGGGGGCCTCCCGCGACGAGGCGAGGAATGCGGCCGATGCATGGGATCAGGGCGACAGGGCGGCGCTCGACCGGTTGAAGGAGAAGATGGGCCTCTCGGGGGCCAAGACCGGCAAGCCCAAGCCGGAAGGCGAGGAAACCGCGCAAAGCGGCAAGAACGGCGGCAGACTCACCGATCTCAGAGAGTCCGAGACGAGAACCGACCAAACGGACAAGGAGAAACGGAAAGACTCGCCGACCGACCCGAGAGATGGGACAAAACTGGCTCAGAACACCAATACAGCCGATTCGTATTCCAAGGACCGGACGTCCAAGTCCAGCGAGGATGCTCAGCAGGCGCGGGGCGACGCCGGGTCTACCCTGACGGAACGAATAGCCGGCGATCAGGCCCGCAACGAGCGGGAAAAAGGGAAGATCGAGTCTCAGGGACAGGAAACGAATCGGGCCATTGCGGGGGCTCAGCGGGAACACGCGGGAGCCGAGCGAGGGCAGCAGGCGGATCGGCAGAACTCGATCGGAAACGTCATCGCCGAGGGCGCGGCGGGCGGACTCACGTCGGGCGTCGCCGCGGGGATCGACAAATTCGGAAGCACGGTGGGAGCCGCGGCTGGCGACAAGGCTTCGTCCCAGATGGGGATCAAGCCGAAAGCCGGTGCCTCGTCTTCATCCGCATCGGGCGATCCCGGCTCGGCGTCCGGCGGAGGGAGCCCTTCAAGGGAGCAGACGTCCTCGCAAACACCAGCAGGCGGATCGGCCGCGGGGGAAACGCAGCCGGCAACTGCGAGCGCCGGGGCATCCGCGGCGTCAGGGACAGGGGCGAGTTCGTCAACCTCGGGGGGACCGAAACCGGCATCTTCTTCAGGTTCCCAGAGACCTCCAACAAGTTCAACCGGCCAGCCGACGGGGATACCGTGCAAGAACCAGAAACCTGGAGGTCCCGACTGGGTCTGCGTCAAGCAAATCGTGTGCTACAGTGACAAGCATCAAACTGTTACGGACTGCGCGGAATGGGCGAACAAAACCACAGGTGCTAGGACAAAACCCACCACGACGTCTTCGCCGGCGACAACAGCCGCGGCGACGCCTCCACGCTCTTCGACCGGAACACAAGCCCTCTGGGACTGCATATGCCGGTGCAACAGCTCCGCCAGCTCCAGCGTCTCCGTCTCGTACGATCTGAAGCCGAGAAACTCCTCGCCCTCGTGCGCCAAGCCGGAGAACGGCCAGTGCGTCAACCAGGGATTCGGATGCTGGCGCCACAAGTTCGACTCTTCCTCGGCCTGCGCCAAGAGCTGTTACAAGTCCCACAACGTCGCGGAATCGGCGCGGCCGTAGGAAGGGAAACGGATCAGAAATGAACGCATTGAAAGGGCTTCGATCCGCCTTCCTCATACCCGCCGCGATTCTGCTGTGCTTCCCGGCGCCCGTCAGTTGGGCCGAGAGCATCGAGGATACGTACGCCCGGACAGTTCAGGCGCTCAACCAGGAGGGATTCGCTGGCATCGACAAGGCGCTTGCCTCTTTCGAGGAGATAGCGCGGCGGGACCCCGGGTTCGTCAGAGCCCGCCTCGGCGCCTCGGACGCCTATCTGCTCAAGCACGAGTTCTCCGGGAAGAAGGACCGCGGATGGCTTGACGCGGCCGTCCGGCACCTGGACGCCGTCGTCGCGAAAGATCCGCGGAACGCCGAAGCCCTCTTCAAGCGGGCCGTCATTCGGTTCAGCCTCGAACAACAAGACGCGGCCGTTCTCGACCTCCGGAAGAGCATGGAAAGTTCGCCCTCCTTCCTCGACGCCCGCATCCTCCACTTACAGCATCTCCTTGCAACGAAGAAAACGGACGAGGCCGCCAAGTTCGCGGAATCGTCTCTCGCTGTCTTCCCGAACGACCCCGCCCCCCTCAAGGCGTTCGGCGACGCGTTCTCCCAGGCGAAGGAGTTCGGTCACGCCCTCTCTTTCTACAAGAGAGTGATCCCGCTCGTCCCGAAGGCTCCCCTCACCCATCTGGCAATAGGGAAGGCGTATCAGAACTTGAAGCAGTGCGATCCGGCGATCGACTCGTTCAAGAAGGCTCTCGCACAGAACCCGGACCTCGTGGAATCGCATTTCGGCCTCGCCTATTGCTTCGGCGAGAAAGGGCTCCTCAACAATGCCGTCGGCCATCTGGAAGCCTATTCCCGCAAGGTCCCGAAGGACGTCTCGGCCCTCAACAATCTGGCCATACTTTACGAACAGACAGGCCAGAATCAGAAGGCGCGCCTGGCGTGGCTCAGGGTCAAGCAAGCGACCGAGGACACGATTTACCGGGAACGGGCCGACCGGCACCTCCACAAGCTCCTCTCGGCCGAGAAAGAAGCCCCGGCCTCACCGAGAGCGAAGGGGAAGAACGATGAGAAATCGAAATAACCCTCTGATCGCCGCGAGCTTTTCTCTCCTCTTTCTCCTCTTGCCCGCGGAAGCCGCCTTGGGAATCTCCGATCCGGGCTTGACAGGCCGGATCGAGACGGCGATCACGGAGGCCGCGGACCTCTTCGAGCAAGGGAAGATCCTCAAGGGACGTCCCCATGTCGTCGACGTGGCTCCGGGGGTCCAGCTTACGTTCTCCCAGGAGACGTTCGAAAGGGACATGGAGACGGCATTCCTGATCCTGGAAATGGCGATGACCCGCAGGAGCAAAGACGCCTCCAAATCGCTTGCCGGCGCACCCCGATCCGGAGCGACGGCGGAACAGCCTCGCGACCGGATGAGCGCCCTGATTGCAGCCGAGAGACAAACCGCCGCGAAGTCTCGGCAGAGTGATGGGCAGATCCCCGCCGACTACAGCATGCACAAGAACTATCAGCAGATGCGGCAGGCGAGGACCCAGTCGGAGGAGAAAGAGATCGAGGCCGAAAGACAGATCGTCCTTGCGGAGAGGGCAGCGGCCGCACAGAACCTCCAGAGGAGGCGCGAAAGGGAGGCGCAACTCCAGGCCCAATCGGCCAAGTGGCAGGATGAATTGGACCGGCAGGCCAAGGTCTCCGCCCAGGCCGCGGCCCAGTGGGAGGCGGAGCACAGCTTCGGGGCCTACGCCAAGAGATTCCTCGGGGTTGTCGTCCAGACGTCGGTGGGAGCGTTCACGGGGGCTTTCTTGGGCACCGTGGCGACGAACCTTGCCGACAAGGCGGTGAAGAAGTTATTTCCCGGCGCTTCGACGAGCACGACAAGCCAGGCGGCCGCGGCGGGAACGTCGGCGGCGATCACGAGCACGGCCACGACCGCCGGCCAGGCCGCAGTCTCGGGAATAACAGGTCAGGGGCAGAGTCAGCCGCAGCCGCAGACGCAGACCACGACGCAAGGGGCAACGCCAAGTTATTAGGGCCGGCGTCCGGCGTCTCAGCGGCGGGAAGGAGCGCGTGGCTGACATGCGTACGCTCAGATTGCTTCTGCTTCTCCTCGCATTCGCCGCGGTTACTTCCCCAAGGTCGGCGCTTGGCAACGATGTCGGCCGCTACTATTCCTACGACAAGAACCCCTTCAACCCCGCCAACAAGTATGACCCGGCGAACCCGTTCAGCCCGCTGAACCGTTACGGAATCGACAGCCCGCTCAGCCCGGCGAACAAGTACGACCCCGCAAACCCGCTCAATCCGCTGAACAAATACGATCCCGCCAATCCGCTCGGCATCCTGAACAAGTACTCCTTCGACAACCCCGCGAGCCCCGCGAACAAGTACGACCCCAACAAGCCCCTCGGCCCCGTCCGTAAGAAGTAGCAGTCGAGGACATCGCCTGTCCCGCCGCATGCTTACGTCAGTAAGCCGCATGGCAGCCCCCCATCACTGCTGGCATGCCTTCTGGAACTTGACGGGTCGAACGTTAGAGCAACTTCACAAACTCGTCTACGCCCAGTCCGGCCTGGCGAATGATCGCGCGCAGCGTGCCGCGGTCCAGTTCCTTGTGGTCCGGAACAACAAGTTGAGCAAAGGGGTCGTCCCGGCGAAGAACGATGTGGCTTCCCTCCTGCCGCTTGAACCGGAAGCCCGCGCGTTCCAGGGCTTTGACGCACCCTCGCCTGTCTCATCGCAATACCTCCTTCTTCTCGTCGATCGCATCCCCGTCGGAGACGCGGGCGTGGCCGGAAACGAGGACGCGCTCGCCGGGCTTGACGCCCTTCGCGATCTCGATCCTGCCGTCGGTCCGGCGGCCCGTCTCCACGTTCCGGGCGCGGGCCTTCCCCCCCTCCGCAACGAACACCTTGCTCGCCCCCGCCAGCGTCAGCACCGCCGATTCCGGAACGACGGGAACGTTCCGATCGGTCCGCGTCCGGATCGCGGCCTTAGCGAACGAGCCGGCCTTCAGGACGCCGCCCTTATTCGGGACTTCGGCTTCCACGCCGAAGGACCGGCTCTCCACGGCCACGGCGGGGGCCACGCGCGTGACCTTCCCGCCGAACGTCTTCCCCGGGTACGCCTCAACCGAAACCTCGACGGGCTGGCCGGCGCGGACCTCCCCCGCAAACCTCTCGGGAACCTGGACGGAGAGCTTGAGCGGATGCGAGGAGACGAGAACCATGACCGGCTTCTTGTCTTCGATGAACTCGCCGGCCGAGACGATCCGCCGCCGGATTTGGCCCGCGATCGGAGCGCGGATCGTGGCGTTCGCGAGGCGGACCCGCGCGATCTCCATCTCTCCCCGCCGCTCCTTGACCGCCGCCCGCGCCGCCCGGTCCTCGGATTCGAGTCCTTCCGCGTCCTGACGTGAGATCAGGCCCCGCTTGTTCAGCTCCTCGGCCCGCGCCCGCCGCCGCGCGGCTTCCTCCGCCTGAGCCTCAGCCCGGGCGAGAGCCCCCTCGGCCCGCTCGAACGCCGCGCCGAGTTCCTTGACTGAAATCTGGACGAGCGGCTGGCCGGCTTGGACAACGTCCCCGAGGTCCGCCAGGACTCTCTCGACCACGCCCGAAACCTCGGCCGAGACCGTCACCTCTTCCCACCCCTGGAGGGTCCCGACGGCCTCCACGACGCGGGGAAGATCAACCCCCTCAACCGAAACAGCTGTCACGACGGCCGTCTTCGGCCCCGGCCCGCCCTTCGCCCCCTCCCGGCCCTGGCCGCATCCCACGGGGAACAAAAGAACCAGAACGATCCCGACACCGGCCAAGGCAAACGTCCGAACCGGCGCGACCGCGGAATTCCGAACAAGCTCTGTATTGATCCGGACTTCTCCCATGAGGCTTGAAACTCTAGCATGCCCGGCCACACGCCACAACGGCCAACCGTCCACGGGCAACCGTCCGCAACCCGGGAAGACCGGATCGGCTCCCTGGCCGGTGGACACCAATCCCGCCTGCACCGGCCCT
>CAKKSE010000193.1 GCA_919903025.1 Nitrospiria bacterium
GGCGGGCGCCCGACGCCTCGACGCCCTTCCACAGGTCCGCAAGCGCCAGGTTTTCGTCTACGACCACGCGGTTCGGATGCGGGCCCGCGATCCGCCGGTACGAGCTGACAGCCTCGGCGTCGAGTTCCCGCGCCTGGATATAGAGCTGGTCCCCCTCGTCGAACCGGAACAGCTCCCGCGTCACCTGGCTCAGGTTGTAGCGGGCCGTGACGAGCTTGGGATCGATCCGGATGGCCTCCCGGTACTCCGCGGCCGCCCGATCGAGGTCGCCCGCCGTGTAGTACACGTTCCCCAGGTTGTTCCGGGCGGCGGCCGGGCGCGATCCCCCCGCGGCCGCGTACGCTTCGTAATCCCGGACGGCGTCCGCCAGCCGGCCTTCCCTCTTCGCCACGAGGCCGCGCGCCAGAAGGAGCGCCGGGTTCGACCGGACCCCGTCGGCCCTCGCGAGGTGCGCGGCCGACTCGGCCGACACCAGCCCGTCCCGGACCTCGCTCAGCACTTTCACGGTGGGAGAAGAGCCCCCGAGGACGAAGACAGCGAGAGCGTCGAGAGCCAGCGGCATCACCGCCAGAAACAGGACGAAAAGCCCCACGACAACCTGCTCCTTGCGCGACAGGAAGACCCACATCCAGAGCGCCGCAATGATGACCGCCCAGGCGATTCCGAGCCCGAGAATGACGGGGAGGACGACCATGCCCCACGGCACGGCCGTGAGGACGATGCCGGGGACCTTCCCGCCGACCGCCTCCGACAGCGCGTGCCGGATCAGGGAAGTCGTCCGCACCAGCAGGATCAGGCTCCCCAGAAAGAAAGAGACGAACAAGGCCGTGATGGCGAGGAGGATGAAGTTCCCCGCCTTGTAGAACGACCACCAGAAATTCTGCGACATGGCCCCGACGCCGCTCGCCAGCTCGTCTAGCACCTTGAGCGCGTTCAACTTGTTCTGGAGCCAGTAGACGCGGGCCAGTTGAAAATAGACGGGCGGGTAGTCCGGCGCCAGGTCCTTCGCCCCCCGCAGGAGATCGACGGCCAGCTCGTACTCGTGGATCCGGACGGCGCGCCGGGCCTCCTCCACCAAGGCGGCCGCGAACGCGGGAAGCGACTGGATCCCCCGGTCGAGCTGGGACTCCCGCATGGCGCGGACGATCTCGGCCGTCGTTTGGGATGGATTGGGCGAGCGAAGCGATTCGCGGTGCTGCGCCCAGAGAGACTCCAGCTCCGGCGAGAGCGTCTTGGGCGCCGGCGGCGCCTCGGCCCACGCCGGCGGAACGAACGCCAGCCAGACGGCTACCGCCAGCCATGCCGTCCGCGCGATCCGCGTCCCCGCCCTCCTTCTCACGATCTCGATCCCCCTTGCTGCAGGCGGGCCGCGCTGTACTGTCGGACGTAGCGGACCGCCGAGTAGTAGGACAGGGCCAGCGAGGCCCAAAGTCCGAGCGTCCCGATCGTCTCGGCCGGAAAACCGGGGACTATGTCGGACCCGATCAGCAGGAGGCACGCCCCCGTCTGGACCCCCATTTTCACCTTTCCCCCGGCGTCCGCGGCGATGATCTGCCCTCCCGTCGCCGCCACGAACCGAAGGCCCGTCACGACGAAGTCGCGGCCGATCAGAAGGACCGCCAGCCAGGACGCGACACGCCCCGCGTCCACGAGGATGACCAGGGCCGCCGCGATCAGGATCTTGTCCGCGATCGGATCGAGAAGCTTCCCGATCCGCGTGGTCTGCCCGCTCCGGCGCGCCGCGTACCCGTCGAGCCAGTCGGTCGCAACGGCCACCGCGAACACAGCCGCGGCCAGACCGGCGCGAGCCGGGTTGCCCGCTTCGAACAGGACGACGAAGACGGGGACCAGGACGAGCCGCAAAGACGTCAGGAGGTTCGGGAGATTCATCCTCCCGCCGGCCCGTGGACCAGCCTCATCCCGGGCCCTCCCTTTCCCGCGAACAGGACCGCGGCGGGATCAGGCCTTGAGTCGAATTCTAGCATCCCGCGCCGGAATATCAACGCTTTCCCTCCGCCTCCGACCGGACAATCCCGTTCCAGCTCCCGCGGGCCTTTAGAATCATCTCGACGGCCTCGCGCACGGCCCCCTGTCCGCCGGGACTTCGGGAGACCCAGTCGGCCCGTTTCCGCACTTCGGCCGGGGCGTCCGACACAGCGAGCGCCAGTCCGGCCTCCCGGAACAGGGGCAGATCGACCAGATCGTCCCCCATCACGGCAACCTCTTCGGGCGCGGCTTTCCACTTCCGCCGAAGATTCGCGAGCGCGGCCGCTTTCTCGCGGCAGCCCTGGTGGACGTCCCGGATGCCGAGCTCCTTCGCCCGGAGATCCACGACCCGGGACCGCCGGCCGCTCACGAGCGCCACGCCGATTCCCGAACGCTGGGCCAGCACCAGGCCGTGACCGTCCCGGACGTGGAACGTCTTGGTCTCGCCCCCTCCCGGATCGAGCCAGATCCGGCCGTCGGTTAAGACACCATCCACGTCGAGGACCAAGAGGCGGATCCGCGCGGCCCGCTCGCGAAGAGACGGCCCGCGGCCGGTCCGGCCGGACTGACCCCTCACACGACCCCCGCTTTCATCAGATCGTGAAGGTGAATGATCCCCTCCACCTTCCGGGCGCTTCCGGCGATGACCAGCGACGTAATCTGGTGTTCCTCCATCAGGGCCACGGCCAGCGCCGCCAGGTCCGTCTTCGCGATCGTCTTGGGGTGCCGGCTCATGATCTCGCCCGCCTTGCGGTCGGCGATCGGGATCCCCCGCTCCAGCGCCCGGCGGAGGTCTCCGTCCGTGACGACGCCGGCGAGCCGGCCCCGTCCGTCGACGACCGTCGTGATCCCGAGCTTCTTCGCCGTCATCTCCGCGATGGCCTTCTTCATCGGCGCGTCGGCCGTCACGACGGGAATCTCCCGCCCCCGGTGCATCACGTCCTCCACCGTGAGGAGGAGCTTGCCCAGCCTTCCCCCCGGATGAAACCGGGCGAAGTCCTCGGGCTCGAAGCCGCGGCGCTCGAGGAGAGCGACCGCCAGCGCGTCCCCCAGGGCCAGGGCCGCCGTCGTGCTGGCCGTCGGAGCCAGGTTCATCGGGCAGGCTTCCTTCTCGACGCTCACGTCGAGGCTCACCACGCTCCGGCGGGCCAGCGTGGAACGAGGATCGCCCGTGAAAGAGATCACCGGGATGCGGAGCCGGTGGACGAGCGGGAGGAGGCGGATGATTTCCGCCGTCTCCCCGCTGTTCGAGACGGCGAGCAGGACGTCCCCCCTGGCCACCATGCCCAGATCGCCGTGGAGCCCCTCCCCCGCGTGCAGGAACAGCGCGGGCGTCCCCGTGGACGCGAGCGTCGCGGCGATCTTCCGGCCGATGATTCCAGACTTGCCCATGCCCGTGACGACGACGCGTCCGCGGCATTGATCGAGGGTCTCCACGGCCTTCTCGAAGAGATGATCGAGCCGCGGAATGAGCCGGCGGATCGCCTCCGCCTCGATGCGGAGAACGCGGCGGGCCGCCGTCAGGGACATGAGACCTCCCGCAAGGCCCTGTCCACGGCGCGGACCTCCCTCAGCAGGGAAGACAGCCTGTCGAGGCGAACCATGTTGGGACCGTCGGAAAGGGCCTGGTCCGGGTCGTCATGCACTTCCAGGAAGAGCGCGTCGATCCCCACCGCCGTCGCCGCCCGCGCCAGAGGAGCGGCGAACTCGCGGTCTCCCGCCGAGCGGTCCCCAGCCCCGCCGGGGAGCTGGACCGAGTGCGTCGCGTCGAACACGACCGGATACCCCGTCCGGCGAAGAACGACCAGCGACCGCATGTCCGCCACAAGGTTGTTGTAGCCGAACGACGCCCCGCGCTCCGTCAGGAGGATCTTCTCGTTTCCCGTCGTGACGATCTTCTCGACGGCGTTTCCGATGTCCCATGGGGCCATGAACTGTCCCTTCTTGATGTTGACGGTCTTCCCCGTCCGGGCCGCCTCCAGAAGGAAATCGGTCTGCCGGCAGAGGAACGCGGGGACCTGGATGACGTCCAGGACGGCTGACGCCGGCCCGATCTCCTCGAACCGGTGGACGTCCGACAGGACGGGAACGCCGAGTCCCTCCCGGATCCGCCCGAGGATCCTCAGCCCCTCGGCAAGTCCCGGGCCCCGGAACGACCGGATCGACGAGCGGTTCGCCTTGTCGTAGGAAGCCTTGAAGATGAACGGGAAACCTTCCCTCTCCGCAGTCTCCTTGAGCCGTTCGGCCATCCTCCAGGCGTGGTCCTCGCTCTCGATTACGCACGGACCGGCGATCAAGGCCAGGGGGCCGCCCCCGCCCACGACGACGGACCCGCAGGCGACCGCCGCGACCGGGCTCAACCCCGGCCCTCTCCCGGACTTCTCTCGGATGCCGCGGGCTCCATGAGCCGCTCGCCGCCCGCCGCGAATCCGCCGCGATGTCCCCGCGCGGCGCCGATGAAACCGGCGAACAGGGGATGCGGACGCCGGGGACGCGACTGGAACTCGGGATGGAACTGGCACGCCAGGAACCAGGGATGCGGGCGAAACTCGACGATCTCGACGAGCCGGCCGTCCGGGGACGTTCCCGAGATCGTCAGCCCCGCCTTTTCGAGCGCCTCGCGGTAGGCGTCGTTGAACTCGTACCGGTGGCGGTGCCGTTCGGAGATCTCCTCGGCCCCGTACACCTCGCGGGCCAGCGTCCCGGGCTTGATCCGGCAGGGATAGGCCCCCAGCCGCATCGTCCCGCCCTTGTCGGACTCGCGGCTCCGCCGGATGACCTCGTTCCTCCTGTAGTCCCACCACTCCTCCATGAGGTAGATGACCGGATCGGGAGTCGCCTCGTCGAACTCGAGGGAATTCGCTGACGCAAGACCCAGCAGGTCGCGGGCGATCTCGATGACCGCGCACTGCATCCCCAGGCAGATTCCGAGGAACGGGACCCCGCTCTCGCGCGCGTGGCGGACCGCCGCGACCTTCCCCTCGATTCCGCGCACGCCAAACCCTCCCGGAACCAGGATCCCGTCGACCCCCGTGAGCGACCGCGCCGCGCCGCTTCGCTCGATCTCCTCCGCGTCCACCCAGGCGAGGTTCACGCCGACGTCGTTCGCGAGCCCGCCGTGCGTCAGCGCCTCGATCAGGCTCTTGTAGGATTCCTTCAGCTCGACGTACTTCCCGACCAGTCCGATCGTCACCCGCCCCCGGCCGGGCGCCTTGATCCCCCTCACGACCACGTCCCACGAGGAAAGGTCCGGTTCCTCCGACTTGAGCCCCAGGACTCTCGTCACCTGCGTATCGAGCCCCTCGCCGTGGAGAACGAGAGGCACCTCGTAGATCGTCTCGACGTCCTTGGCCGTGATCACCGCCTCGACCCGGAGGTTGCAGAAGAGGGAGATTTTCTTCTTCATCTCCGGCGAGAGGAACCGGTCGGTCCGGCAAAGGAGGATGTCGGGCTGGATCCCGATGGCCCGGATCTCGCGGACGGAGTGCTGGGTCGGCTTCGTCTTGAGTTCCTCCGCCGCGGCGATGTACGGGACGAGCGTGAGGTGAACGTAGCAGACGTTCTCCTTCCCCACGTCGAACTGGATCTGGCGGATGGCCTCGAGGAACGGGAGACTCTCGATGTCGCCGACCGTGCCGCCGATCTCGACGATGTGGACGTCGGCCCCCGCCCCGGCCGAGACGATCGCGCGCTTGATCTCGTCCGTGATGTGCGGGATCACCTGGACCGTGCCGCCCAGGTAATCGCCCCGCCGCTCCTTGCTGATGACTTCGAAATAGATCCGGCCGGTCGTGTAGTTGTTCTCCCGCCCCATCCGCGCGGTCGTGTACCGCTCGTAGTGGCCCAGGTCCAGGTCGGTCTCCGCCCCGTCGTCCGTCACGAACACTTCCCCGTGCTGGTACGGGCTCATCGTCCCCGGGTCGATGTTGATGTAGGGATCGAGCTTCTGCAGGCTCACCTTGAACCCGCGGGCTTCGAGGAGCGTCCCGATCGAAGCGGACGCGAGGCCCTTTCCGAGCGACGAAACCACGCCCCCCGTCACGAAGATGAACTTGGTCATCCTTGACTCCGCGCGGGACGGGCGACCCCCGCCCCGCCAAGGCGGGGCCTCTCCGCCAAGAGGATGCCGCGAACCCGCTCCAGGTCTTCCGGCGTGTCGACGCCGATCGATTCGCAAGTCGTTCGGGCCACGCGGATCTTGATCCCCGCCTCCAGGGCCCTGAGCTGTTCGAGCTTCTCGGTCTGTTCGAGGGATGAGGGAGGGAGGGCCGAGACCGCAAAGAGCGTCTCCGAACGGTAAGCGTAGATCCCCAGGTGGACGAGGAACGGCGGGGTTTCCCCCTCGCGCGGCCACGGGATCGGCGCCCGGGAAAAGTAAAGCGCGTCACTCCTCGCGTCGCAGACCACCTTGACGGCGTTCGGGTTCGAGAAGAGGGAGGGATCGGCCGACGGCCGGGCGAGCGTCGCCATCGGAACCTCCGGATCGGAGCGCATCAGGCCGGCCAGCGTTTCGATCGCTTCGGCGGAGATCATCGGTTCATCGCCCTGGACGTTGATCGCGATGTCGGCGGGATGCCGCCGGACGACGGCCGCCACCCGGTCGGTCCCCGAAGGAATGTCGGGAGACGTCATGACGGCCTGGAACCCCGCCGCCTCCGCGGCCCGGGCCACCGCCTCGTGGTCCGTGGCCACCAGAACCTCGTCCACCCCGCGGGCCTGCGCCGCCGCGCGCGCGACCCAGACGACCATGGGAGAACCGTGAATGTCAGCCAGAGGCTTTCCGGGAAGCCGTGTGGAATGATAGCGGGCCGGAACGACAACCACAACACGCGACATGCGCGAAATTTACCACACCCCCCCTCCCGGCGCAAGCGCTCGTCGCGCCTTCGGAGAGATCGCCGGTTGGTTCCTTCGGCCGATCGTGTTATAAGAGAAATGGGATGAATCCGAGTACCGACGAAAAACGCCAAGAGCTCGTCCTTGGCTTCTGCCGGGACGCCGCGCGTGTTCTGGCGGAGGCATTGGGGGCGTCCCTCGTCTCCGCGGCTCTCTTCGGTTCGGCCGCCCGGAACGCCCTCCGCAAGGGAAGCGACGTGGACTTCCTCGTTGTCCTCGACGACCCACCCAGATCCTACGGCAAGCGCGTCGGCCTGGTCCTCCCCCTGATGGCCAAACTGCGCGAGACCGACGGTTACCGGAGGCTCGAAGCCCTTGACCTCGATCTCGAGCCTTCCTTCCTTGTCCTCTCGCGGGACGAGGCCGAACAGCATCCCCCCATCTTCCTCGACATGGTCGATGACGCCGTGCTCCTCATCGACAGGGAGAACTTCCTCCGGCGGGAGCTGGAAAAGGTGCGCGCACGGCTCAGGGAATTGGGATCAGTCAAGAAGCGCCTGCCGGACGGGTCCTGGTACTGGGTGCTGAAGCCAGACCTCAAGCCCGGCGAGGTGATCCGGATTTGACCTCCGATCAGGGAGCCAGAGCTTTTCTCGACGACGCCGCGTTGATCCTCGAAGAGGCGCGCACATCCCTCGCGAGCGGCCGCTATCACCGGGCCGTGCGCAAGGCTCAGGAGTCAGCCGAACTCGCCGCCAAGGCCATCTTCCGTTTTGCGGGCCTGGAGCATCCGAAGTCGCACGTCCTCGGCCGGCTCGTCCGGAAGGCGCGGTCGACCGGGTCGACCGGGACGTTGCTAGTTTAGCTAAGTTATTTACATCGACCTTCGTTTCAGGGATTTCCACGTCTCCGTGCTCTCCTTTGCCCGCCCGCGATCGCTCTCCAAGAAACCCTCCAGCCACCGACCGCTGGACATATACAACCTACTCGTGACACCCGGGGTCACGGTCGATCGTAAGAGAATAGGTCCAAGGCCGGGAGACGCCGCCTCTCCGGATCTCGCGTACGGAGCGAGTTCGGTAAATCCCGAATCGGCCGCCAACCGCAACCGTGCACCGGTTTCGTAAACCGTGGGCTGACAGCGCCGAGAACCCCGATTCGGCCGCGAGCCGGGCAAGAACGGAATCGAAATGCTATCGGCAACAGTGATGCCGCGAGGCTTCCTTGTGAAGCGGTAGGCTTTACGAATTGGCTTCGCCTGCCAATCCAACGGGAGGTCGATGCTATACGAACTCATTGCACCACCATCTCCCCATAGTTCGCCTGCCGCTCCCGCACCACCAGCGCCCGCTCCCGCTCCAGCTCTTCGCGCAGCGCCTCCTCCGTCGGCAGATAGAGCATGTATTTCGATGCGAACAACTGCTGGTTCTCGTTGAGCACGGAATATTTCACCACGGTGTGGTCTTTCTCCGTGCACAGGATGATGCCGACGGTGGGGTTGTCGTCCGCGCCTTGTTTGGAGTGCGGTGACGTGTCACCGCTCTGGGTTTGACGCGACGTGTCGCGTCTTGAGAAAAGCGGCGTCTTGCCGCCGCACTCCAAACTAACCGCCTTGTCCCGGCTCATCAGCAGGCGTTCGTAGTAAAGGGAGTTGATCTGCCGTTCCAGGGTGCGGGTGCTCCAGTTCTGGCTGGCGGCCTCGGTGACGTAATAGGCCCGGGCGGCTTCGTTAACGATCCGAATCAGGGCCTTGTAATGGCTCCAGGTCAATTTGCTCCGCAGTGCGGAGCAAATTGGGAAACAGGAATAGAATTGCCGCATGTTGCGAAGACTTTGCTCCGAGAACCCGGCTCCGAACTCCGCGGACAGGCGGATGGATAGGTTCTTGAGCAACGCTGCACCATATTCCGCCCGTTCCTTGCCCTGTTGCTCCTCCTCGACGATCATCCGACCCACATTCCAGTAGGCCTCGACCATGGCGAAGTTGACGGCCCGGTAGGCGTTGGCGCGGGCGGCGCGGAGGATATCAGCAACAGTTTGGTAGAAATCTCTGCGTTGAGCTACCCCCTCACCCTGGCCCTCTCCCCCTTGAGGGGGCGAGGGGACCTTCTTCTGGACGCTGCTGGTTTTTCGTTTGGTTGGGATGTCGACCGTCGACCGGACCGTCGACCGGACCGTCGACCGGGACGTTGCTAGTTTAGCTAAGTTATTTACATCGACCTTCGTTTCAGGGATTTCCACGTCTCCGTGCTCTCCTTTGCCCGCCCGCGATCGCTCTCCAAGAAACCCTCCAGCCACCGACCGCTGGACATATACAACCTACTCGTGACACCCGGGGTCACGGTCGATCGTAAGAGAATAGGTCCAAGGCCGGGAGACGCCGCCTCCCCTAATCTCGCACGCACAGCGAGTTAAGCAAACGCGTTTCTACGCGGCCTGCCGTGTTCGCTCTTCGAGGGCCAGTCTGTACCCCGCCGCCTTGAGAATCGCGAACAGGGTTGAGAACCTGGGATTGCCTTTGGGCGACAAGGCACGGTAAAGACTCTCGCGGGCGATTCCGGCGGCCTCCGCAATTTTCGCCATCCCCTGCGCCTCGGAAACCGTACGAAGCGCCGAGAGCACGACGCGGGGATCGTCGTCTTCCATCGCGGCATCGAGGTACGCCCCAGCAAGTTTTCTGTCCTTGCGCATCTCCTCAACCAGCCACGGACGGTATGGAACCGCCCCTTTTGATCTTCTCATCTTTGCCTCCTCCGAAAGTCCTCGAAATACTTCACCGCCCGCTCGATGTCGGCGGCTACCGTCCCGGGTCTCGTAGAACAGCAGATCGAACACTCGATGACTGTAACCCATACGTCACAACAAGACAAGAGGAAAAGCGCGCTCCGGCAACGAAAGCGGCGTGCCGGCCCACGGGAATGGAGGCCGACTGATCGCTTCCGCCAAACCGCAATCCGCCGCGGGCCGGAAGCACGCTTGACCAGGATGCCCCGGGATGTGCATGCTTGTCGAAGTCGAAATACGCAAGAGGGAGGCGTCCCGGATGAGGAAAAAGATCGCGATCGACGGCGAACTGACGGCCCGAACGACGAAGCTGTCCGGATTCTCCACGAAGAAGGAAACTGTGGAGACGGGTCTGCGCCTCCTTGCCCGTCTCAAACAGCAAGCGCAGGTCCGCCGCGCCAGGGGAAAGCTCAAATGGGAAGGGGACTTCTCTAAGATGCGGCGTGACCGATGATCGTCGTCGACGCATCCGTTGACGTCGTCATCGGCACGTTCTGCATCGAGAACGGACATTCCCTTCTGCACGCCGACGCGGACTTCGACCCCATAGAGCGTTATCTGGGGCTCAAGGTCGTGCGCTAGTTGCTCCCTTTCGTTCCCTTTGTTATTATTCGCATCCAATGCGCCGCGTCGTCATCACGGGCCTGGGCACGATCACTTGCCTGGGAAACTCCGCCGAAGAAACATGGAGCAGGCTTCTCGCCGGAACATCCGGGCTCGCGCCCGTCCGCTCGTTCGATGCGTCGTCGTACAAGACGAAGATCGCCGGCGAGGCGTCGTCGTTCGACGCGGACCGCTGGACGCGCGATCCGGAAAGCGCCGGGCTCGACCGGGCCTCGCACCTTCTATTCGCCGCGGCGGATGAAGCCGTCTCTCAGGCGCGACTCGACAGGCAAGAGCTTGCCGCGGACCGCGCCGGAATCGTCCTCGGCACGACCCTCGGCGGCATGCTTCAGGGGGAGGCGTTTCACCGGACGATTCTCTCCGGCGCCCAGCCCGCGCCGGGGGCCCTCGCGGACTACCTCGCTTTCATGCAGGGAGAAAACATCGCAACCCGCTGCGGGGTCCCTGCGATGCCGGAGACCGTGTCCACGGCCTGCGCTTCGGGGGCAACGGCCATCGGCCTCGCCTTCCGCCGGATCAGGAACGGCGAGATCGACCTCGCGCTGGCCGGCGGATACGACACGATGTGCCGGTTTACGTTCGCGGGATTCGATTCCCTCCAGCTCCTCGATCCCGAAACCTGCCGGCCGTTCGACCTGAACAGGCGCGGCCTGGTCCTGGGGGAAGGCGTCGGCATCCTGGTCCTGGAGGAAGCCGGACGGGCCGCCGCCCGGGGGGTGAAGGCCGTCGCCGAGGTGCGCGGGTTCGGAACGACGTCGGACGCTTACCACACGACGCGCGCCGCCCCGTCGGGCGAAGGCGCCGCCGCCGCTGTCCGCATCGCGTTGAACGACGCCGGCGCCGCCCCCGAGGACATCGATTACGTCAACGCGCACGGAACGGGAACACCCGTCAACGACCGCGCTGAAGTCGCCGCCCTGAGCGCCGTCTTCGGCCCAAGGCTTGCGCGGATTCCCGTCTCGTCCACAAAATCGATGATCGGCCATCTCCTCGGCGCGGCGGGCGCCGTCGAGGCGATCGTGTCCGCCCTCGCGATCCGCGACGGAATGATCCATCCGACGGCGAACTTCACGACGGCCGATCCCGCCTGCCCCATCGACGCCGTCCCGGAAGGCGCCCGGCGGGTACCCGTCCGCGCCGTTCTCACGAACTCGTTCGGCTTCGGCGGCAACAACGCCTGCCTCGTCCTGATGCGATGCTGAAAGAAATCGTCCTCTCCGGAATAGGCGTCGTCTCGCCGTTCGGCGTCGGCGCAGACGCGCTTCTTTCGGGCCTCCTCGAGCGCCGGAAGACATTCAGATCCGGGAAGCCGTTCCGCGGAAACGGCGCCGTCCCCGACTTCGACCCTTCCGCCTACGTTCCGAATGACCTCCGCCGCCTTTCCCGGCCGTCCCTCTTCGCCGTCGTCGCGGCCCACGAGGCCCTGCGCCGGGCCGGACGCTTTCCCGTCCCCCAGCCGTCCCGCACCTCGATCTTCGTGGCAACGTGCCACGGCGCGATCGCCTTCTCCGAGTCGTTTCACCGGTCCCTCGTCACGCAAGGCCCGGCGTCCGTCAGTCCCTCGACGTTCTCCGAATCGCTCTTCAACGTCGCCGCCTCGCACATTTCGATCACGCTCGGGATCACCGGGCCGGCCATCACGGTCGTTGGAGACGGAACGCGGTTCCACGGCCTCCTCCGCCAAGCCTCAGCCGCCCTCGCCGCCGGAGAGATCGACATCGCCCTCGTCGGGGCCGTCGAAGAGGACCATCCGATCCTGCGCGAAGGGTACGGGACGTGCGACCCCCGCGTCGCCGGACGTCTCCAGCGGGCGGGCGGCCGGGGCGGCGAATCCCCCCTCTGCGAAGGAAGCGTCGTCGCCGTCCTAGAGAGAGCGGAGACTGCCAAAAAGGCCTTGGCGAGAATTTCGGTCCTCCCCCCTTCTCCCCTCTCCCCTTCCCCTTCTCCCTTCTCGGATTTCGTCCTTCCCTCCGGCTCGCTCAACCGGGAGTGGACGGATGACGAATCCCCGATCGTCCCTTCCCCCGACCGGACCCTCGGCGTCCGTCCGCTCGTGGGCGAGGCGTTCGAGCTGATGGGCGGCCTCCAGCTCGCCGCCGGAGCGGCGCTCATGGAAAGGGACCCGGGGGTCCCGGCGGTACGAGCGTGGAACGTGTCGCCGGTCACGCGCCGTCTGGGGACGTTCGGTCTTGTGAGCTTTCGGCGGCCATCCCCCGGCGGCCCGGACGAATGAAACGGGAGCCTGTCGTCGTCACGGGAATGGGGATCGCCTGTTCCGCCGGGATTGGAATCGAAGCGTTCGCGGACAGCCTCTTCGCCGGACAGCCGGGGATCCGTCCCATCCGGTCGTTCGACACAACGGGGTTCGCCCTCCCTGACCGCGTCCTCCTGGGCGGCGAAGTCGCCGATCTCCCCGACGATCCCGTCCCTTCGTCCCCTTCGCTTGACCTCGCGGCTCGTGCCGCCGACAAAACCTTCCCATCGCTCGACCGAGTCCAGAAGCTCGCGCTCCTCGCCGCGGTGGAAGCCTGGACCTCTTCCGCGGACTCTCTCGGGGGAGTGAGGACCGGCATCGTCCTCGGGACCGTCACGGGGGGAATCCGTTCGGGGGAGACCTTCCTCTCCAAAACGCGGTCATCCGCCTCGACCGACGCGGACCTCCCGTGCAGAGCGGCGCCGGAGTCGGCTGCTCTCGCCGTCGCGCGGCGCTTGCGGCTCTCTCCCGTGAACCTGACCGTCAACACGGCCTGCGCGTCCGGGACGACGGCCATCGGCCTCGCCTTCCGGATGATCCGCGACGGCAAGGCCGACCGCCTCCTCGCCGGAGGGGCCGAGGCACTCTCCCTTTTCGTCGCGAGCGGCTTCTCGGCCCTCAAGCTCCTCACGACCGACGCGATCCGTCCCTTCGACCGCCGGCGGAGCGGCTTTCTCCTCGGAGAAGGGGCCGCGTTCGTCGTCCTCGAACGCCTTTCTTCGGCCCGAAGGCGCGGAGCCAAAGTCTTCGGGACAATCCTTGGATACGGCGCGTCCGCCGACGCAACGGGGATGGTGAAGCCCGACCTCACCGGCTCCGGCCTCGCCCGCGCCATGGACGCCGCCATCAAGGACGCCTCTCTTTCCCCCGCGGAAGTGGACGCGGTCAACGCCCACGCCACGGCCACGGTCCACAACGACCTCGCTGAGTCGGCCGCCATTCACCGGGTATTTGGAGAACGCGCGGCCGCGATCCCGATCTCGGCGGCAAAGTCCCTTACGGGACATGCGCTCGGGGCCTCCGGCGGCATGGAAGCCGTTGCCTCCCTGCTCACTCTCTCCCGGCAGGCTCTTCCCCCCACCCCAGGCTTCGAAGAACCCGACCCCGCCTGCGGCCTCAACGTCATCCGGGCGGGCCAGCAACGCGCCCTGTCGCGCGTTCTCTCCATCTCCGCCGGCTTCATGGGCCACAACGCCGCCCTCCTTCTAGGCCGGGCCGACGCATGAAGATGAAGGTCACGGGAACCGGGATCGTCTCCCCCCTGGGACGGAGCCTTTCGGAGATCGCCATGACGATTCTCTCGGCGGCTCCCGAAGAAGCGAGACACGCATCGGACGCACCCCCTCACCCTCCCATCTCCCCCTTCGAGGGGGAGAGGACAAAGGTGAGGGGGGAGAACGCCGCGGGTGAGTCGGGCTGTCCGGCCTCGTCGACCGGCACGCCTCCGTTTCGTCTGGGTCCGTTCAACGCCGAGGACTTCGTCTCCATCGACGCCGACAGATTCCGCGTTCTCGACCGCCCCATGTCGTTTGCTTTCGTCGCCGCGCGGGACGCATACGACGCCGCCGGCCTCAACCGTCTCCCTCCCGGCCGAATCGGAATCTCATGCGGCATCGGTTACGCGACGACGGGCGTCAACGCCGCGTTCTTCTCCGACGCGCTCGACCTTGGGCCGCGGATGGTCAGCCCGCTCCTCTTTCCCCTTACGACGCCGTCCGCCGTCGCCGGCGCCCTATCGATCTTCCTTCCCGCCGCGGGGCCGACGCTCACCGTCTCGGCGGGGAGCGCGTCCGACCTCTCGGCCATCGCCAGGGCCGTGGAGATGATCGAAGAAGGCGATGCGGACGCCGTCGTCGCCGGCGCCGCCGGCGACGCCGACGAAACGCTCGCCCGCGCTCTCGGAACCGCCGGCCTCCTCTCCAATCGAACGCCGCTTCCGTTCCATCCGGCGGCCGACGGAACGGCCCTGGGAGAGGGCGCGGCGTTCGTCGTCCTGGAATCGATCGATTCCATCCGCGTCGACACCCCTCTCCTCTCCTCCCCCCGCATGCGGGGGGAGGATCCTTCATTCCTCCCCTCCTCCCCCCGCGCGCGGGGGGAGGATCAAGGTGGGGGGCCTCGTTGCCGCGCATATCTCACTGGCGTCGGCGAAGCGTTCGACCGGGACTCACCGATCAGAGCGCACACTGTCACCTTCGCCATCCAGGACGCGCTGGCTCAATCAGGCTTGAACCCGGAAGAAATCGACGGAATCCTCGCCGGAACCGGGATACGCCCCACCGACACAGCCGAGGAGGAGGCGATCCGGCGGATATTCAAAGACCGTGTGCCGGTGATCTCGCTTCGCGGTATCATGGGGGAGAGTTTCGGATCGACGAGCTTGATGTCGGCCCTCATCGTCCTCGAATGCGGACGGCGAGGATTCTGGCCGGCGAGTCTCCCGGGACCGCGCGCGCGCGAGGCCCTCGTTCCTCTCACGGCACAGCCGACGCCGACCCGCGGCCGGACGCTCCTCGTCGTCGCGACGAGCGCGAACGGCCACGCGGCCGCGGCTCTCTTGGAAAACGAGGTCGGATGACTGTCCTGAACGCCCTCACGGTTGACGTCGAGGAGTGGTACCACATCTGCGACGCGGAGCCGTTCATCGCGCCGGCCGACTGGCCGTCTCTTCCCTCGCGCCTCATGATCGGTCTCGACGTTCTTCTCGCCGACCTCGCGAAGGCCGGCGCGCGGGCCACGTTCTTCGTCCTCGGCGACGCCGCCGCCCGGACACCCCGGGCCGTCCCATCCATCCTCTCGGCGGGCCACGAGATCGCGTCCCACGGCTGCTCGCACAAGCAGGTTTACAAGATGTCGCCCGAGGAGTTCGAGGCCGACCTCGATCGTTCCGTCGGCATTCTCAAGGAGCAGGGAGCGGGAGACGTCCGCGGCTTCCGCGCCCCCGAATGGTCGATCCGGCCGGATTCCCTCTGGGCGCTCGACGTCCTCGCCCGGCGCGGGTTTCGGTACGACTCCAGCATCTACCCCATCAGGATCATTGGCATGCCCGCCGCCCGCCCCGGCCTCTGGCGCGTTTCTTCCGGAGGAGGCCTCAAACGAGCGGAAAGCCCAAATACTCCGCAAACGGCAGGACCAGATTCAGAAACCCCTCCCCTTTGTAAGGGGAGGGATGGGTGGGGCAGATGCGATCGAAAGACCAATTTGGGGTCCGTCCCAGCCTCTACCTCCCCCGACCCCTCCTTACAAAGGAGGGGAACGGAAGACGGTGGTACCTCGACGGGGAACTGGGCGCTCGTCGAGTGGACGCCGCCCGTCCGGCGGATCATGGGAGAGAACGTCCCGTTCTCCGGCGGCCTCCACCTGCGGCTTTTGCCGTATAAAACGATCGCCCGGTGGATCCGCGAACTCAACGGCCAGGGGGTTCCCGCCCTCGTCTACGTCCACCCCTGGGAGATGGACCCCGACCCTCCGCGCGTCCAGCTCGGCGCCGTCAAGCGCTTCGTCCACTACGCGAGGATCGGCGCGGCGCGGGAGAAGCTCAAACAGCTCCTCTCCGATTTCCGGTTCGCCCCCATCGGAGCGATTCTCGACGACCTCGACCCGGCCGCGCTTCCCGAAGGGCCGGAACGATGAAGATCGCCGCGCTCATTCCGGCATACAACGAGGAGAAGACGATCGCCGCCGTCCTGCGCGAAGTCCGCCCGTTCGCCGCGGAGATCGTCGTCGTCGACGACGGCTCGACCGACGGAACGGCCGCCGCCGTGCGGGAGTCGGGCGCGACGGTCCTTCGCCACGAGGCGAACAGAGGGAAGGGGGCGGCCCTTCGGACGGGATTTCACTACCTCGCCGGAGGCGGCTTCGACGCCGTCCTCACGATGGACAGCGACCTCCAGCACAAGGCCGACGAGGCCGTTCACCTCGTCGAGACGATGCTCGAAAGGGGCGCGGACCTCGTCATCGGCGAGCGGACCGGCCTCGCCCGGCATACCCGCTTTCTCCGCCGCTTCGGAAACCTCTGCACGAACTTCTGGGTCGGCGTTGTCGCCGGCCTCGACCTTCCCGACACACAGTCCGGATTCCGCCTCATGTCGAAGCGTTTCTTGTCCGAGGTGCGGCTCGAGTCGGACGGATACGAGATCGAGACGGAAATGATTCTCAAGGCCGCCCGGCGGGGTCTCACGATCGCGTCCGTCCCCATCGAGGTCAACTACATGGACGGCACGGCCACGTCCAAGATGCGCGCGCTTCCCGCGACGGCCCGCGTCATCAAGGTTCTCGTCCATCACCTCTGGTCCGCCGGGACGAAATGACGCCCCCTTCGGATCCGCCAGAGACGCCTCTGCCGCCCGAGCGTCCGGCCGGCTTCGCCGGGCGATGGGTCGGCCTGCTCGCCCGCCGCGGCGGCCTCGTCCTCCTTTTCGCCGCCCTCA
>CAKKSE010000194.1 GCA_919903025.1 Nitrospiria bacterium
TGTCTATGACCCGGTCCCCTTGGACAAGATACAAGGGACAGGGTGGGGGTGAAGAGGTGGAAAGGGCGGCTAAGAGAACCAAGAAGGCATCCTGGATCATTGCCGGGACGGTGCTGGCTGGTTTGTTGACATCCTGCGCCAACACGAGCTCCGGGCCGACGGGGACGTCGGTTTCCGGATACGACGTCGCCGTCCGCGTCATCCCCGACACGGTCCCGGCCGACAGCGCCAGCCAGGCGACCGTCCGCGTCGAGGTTCGCGATGCCTACGGGAACTTCGTCTCGGGGGCGTCAGTGGTGCTCACGGCGACGATGGGAACGCTGGGCGGTTCGTCGGTGACGACCACGAACGGCGTGGCGACGACGACATTCACGTCCGGGAGCAAGACTGGAACGGGCCAGATCGCCGCGACGGTCGAGAATGTGACGGTTGTGGGAAAGGTCTCGCTGACGGCGGTGAAGTCGAAATGAACGGTTTCACGCGCAATCGGGTCTTGCCGGCCATCTTGGCGGCCGGTTTGCTCGCGGTCGTCGGCTGCAGCGACGGAAACGTCGGGGCGCCGGCGTTTACGAGCTCCACCCCGACGCTCATGTTGTCGGCCGATCCGACGGCAATTACGGCAGACGGATCGAGCACCTCCCGGATCAAGGCGCGCGTTGTCAACGGAAGCCAGACAGTGAGCTTTACGACGACGCTCGGGACGCTCTCGGACGAGACCGAGACGGCTGTCAATGGAGAAGCGGAAGTGGTTCTTACGTCGGACACGACTTCGGGGAAGGCGACCGTGAGGGCGACGTCGGGATCGGCTTCGGCCACCGTGGACGTGAGGTTTGAGTGAGAGGGGGAGGAGAGGGTTGCTGAGCCGAGCGGGTTTCATCGCTATTTGTCTGGTCCTTAGCGCAAGCGTCGCCGAGGCCGCACGGATCAAGGACCTGGCCGACGTGGAGGGGGTCCGGGAGAACCAGCTCATCGGCTACGGGCTTGTCATCGGCCTGAACGGGACGGGGGACAAGGACTCCACCAAGTTCACGACGCAGAGCCTGACCTCGATGCTGTCGCGGATGGGAATCCGGGCCGATCCCGAAAAGGTGAAGGTGAAGAACGTCGCGGCCGTGGTCGTGACGGCCAATCTCCCGCCGTTTGCGAGACCCGGCGGCCGAATTGACGCGATGGTTTCCTCCATCGGGGACGCGAAATCGCTCCAAGGCGGGACCCTCCTCATGACGCCGCTCAAGGGTCCGGACGGCCGCGTCTACGCCGCGGCCCAGGGCGCGGTCTCGATCGGAGGGTTCTCCGCCGGGGACGAGACGACCGGGATCCAGAAAAACCACGTGACCGTGGGCAAGGTGGCGAACGGGGCGCTCGTCGAGGCCGACGTTCCCGCCGCGTTCTCCGGCAAGGAGAGTTTCAGCGTCGTTCTGCGGCAGCCCGATTTCACCACAGCCCTTCGGGTGGCCGAGGCCGTGAACAATCGGATCGGAGGCGAGACGGCTCAAGCCGTCGATTCGGGCCGCATCGTCCTGAAAACCCCCGAGACGTATCGAGGACGTCCGGTCGAGTTCCTGGCCGCCGTCGAGGGCCTGGACGTGGCGGTCGACCGGGCCGCGAAGGTGGTCCTCAACGAGAGGACGGGGACCATCGTCATGGGAGAAACGGTCCGCCTGTCCACGGTTGCCGTTTCCCACGGGGCGCTCTCGATCGAGATCAAGACCGACTTCAAGGTCTCCCAGCCCCCGCCCTTCTCTCCGGGCGCGACGGTCGTCGTTCCGGAGACGGAGGTGACGGCGAAGGAGCAAAAGAGCCGCATGCTCCTTCTTCCGTCCGGCGCGACGATCGGCGAGGTCGTGCGGGCTCTCAACGCCGTCGGCGTCACGCCCCGCGACCTGATCTCGATCCTGCAGGCGATCAAGGCGGCGGGCGCGCTGCACGCGGAGTTGGAGCTGATCTGAGAGGTGAATAGCTGAATTGCCCCCACCTCGATCCTCCCCCGCAAGGGGGGAGGAGGAAAAGAAGCGGGCGGACCAGAAATCCCCTCCCCCTTTGACGGGGGAGCAACTGTGTTGAATGTCAAGATGTCTGAGCGACATTTTCACGC
>CAKKSE010000195.1 GCA_919903025.1 Nitrospiria bacterium
GTCAAGCCCGGAATGACAAACAAAGTAAATGGACTTATGGGACACCACACTAGCCGCCGTGGCGATGGCAAGAGATTTAGATGCGGTGAAGGACGGATGAAAATCCTCGTAATCGGATCGGGCGGGCGGGAGCATGCGCTGGCCTGGAAGATCGCCCAGTCGTCCCGCGTCGACAAGGTTGTGGTGGCGCCGGGAAACGGCGGGATCTGCAGGAGCTTCGACTGCGCGGACGTCGGGACCGACGACGTGGGCGGCCTTGTCTCCCTGGCTGAGGGCGGGGGGTTCGATCTGGTGGTCGTCGGGCCGGAAGGACCGCTCGTTCAGGGACTGGCGGACGCCCTCGCCGAGAAGAGGATCCGGGTCTTCGGCCCGTCCCGGCGCGCGGCGGAGATCGAGGGGAGCAAGCGGTTCGCGAAGGAGTTCATGGCCCGGCACGGCATCCCGACGGCCGCGTTCGACGCAGCCGGAAGCCCCGAGGCCGCCCGGAAGATCGTCCGCCGGCTCGGAGTCCCTGTCGTAGTCAAGGCGGACGGGCTCGCGGCCGGGAAGGGCGTCGTCGTCGCGGGTACGCTTGCGGAGGCGGACACGGCGATTGCAGCCATGATGGTCGAGAAGGTATTCGGGAAGGCGGCCGACTGCGTGGTCATCGAGGAGTGCCTGAGAGGGCGGGAGGCTTCGTTCATGGCTGTGACCGACGGGACGTCGATCCTCCCCCTGGAGACGGCGCAGGATCACAAGAGGGTCGGGGACGGCGACACTGGACCCAATACGGGTGGGATGGGTGCCTTCTCCCCGGCGCCGGGGATCGGCCGCGCGCTCTTTGCGGAGGTCCAGGAGACGGTTCTCAAGAAGGCCGTCGCCGGCCTCCAGAAGGAAGGGCGTCCTTTCCTCGGCGTTCTCTACGCAGGGCTCATGCTGACGGCCGCCGGCCCCAGGGTTCTCGAGTTCAACGCGCGGTTCGGCGATCCGGAGACCCAGCCCGTCCTGATGAGGCTCGAGTCCGATTTGGTCGATCTCATGTCAGCGGCGGTGGATGGGAGTCTGGCGCGTTCCAAAGCCGTGTGGAAGAGCGATCCGGCCGTATGCGTCGTGGCCGCGGCGAAAGGGTACCCTGCGCGGCCCGAGACGGGCCAGACGATCGAAGGACTGGACGAGGCGGCGCGGTGGCCCCAGACCGTCGTGTTCCATGGGGGGACGCGCGCAGCCTCCGGCGGAGCGATTGTCACGAGCGGCGGACGCGTCCTGGGCGTGACGTCCCTCGGGAAGGACCTTGCGGAAGCCCGGCAACGGGCCTACGGGGCGATCGCCCAAATCCGTTATGATGGCATGCACTACAGGCACGACATCGGACTCTTGTCGCGGGGGGAGGCAGAATGAAAAAGCGGCGGCCGCGGGTCGGGATCGTGATGGGGAGCGATTCGGACGCTCCCGTAATGGAGGAGGCGGCCAGGATCCTCGATACGTTCGGCGTTCCGTACGAGATGACGGTCACGTCCGCGCACCGGTCGCCGGCCCGGACGCGAACGACCGTTTCCCAGGCGGTCCGCGCCGGGGTCCGGGTCTTCATCGTCGGCGCGGGGGCGGCGGCCCACCTGCCGGGCGTCGTCGCCGCGGAGACGACCCTTCCCGTCATCGGCGTTCCGATCGACAGCTCGTCGCTTGCGGGTCTTGACGCCCTCCTCTCGATCGTCCAGATGCCCGGCGGTGTTCCCGTGGCGACGATGGCCATCGGCAAGGCGGGGGCGAAGAACGCCGGCATCCTGGCGGTCCAGATCCTGGCCGAGGGAGACCCGGAGCTTCGGGCGCGTCTCGCCGGGTTCAAGGCCGGCCAGGAGAAAGAAGTCGCCCAGCGGGCGGCCCGGCTCAAGAAGATCCGGGAGACGGCGGCCGGCGCCCGGCGCTGACGAGGCGGCGGGTGGAGCGGGTCCGGATCGAGCCTGGAACGGAGGCGCGGGCCATCGCCCGCGCGGCGGAGATCGTCCGGGCCGGGGGGGTGATCGCTTTCCCTACCGACACCTATTACGGGCTCGGCGCCGATCCGATGAACGCGGAAGCGGTGGCCCGGATCTTCGCCGTCAAGCGAAGGGCCCCGGAGAAGCCGGTCCTGATTCTGATCGCCGATCCGCGCGAAGTGGGCCGCTTTGCCGTCGATCCGCCCGAATCCGCGCGGCGCCTGATCGAAGCGTTCTGGCCGGGTCCGCTGACGCTGGTCCTGAAAGCCGTTCCCGCTTTCCCCTCTCTCCTCCACGCGGGCACGGGGAGAATCGGGATCCGCTGTCCGGACCTTCCGCTTGCGCGGGACCTCGCGCGCGCCGCGGGAGGGGCAATCACCGCGACCTCGGCGAACGTCTCGGGGAGGGGGCCGATCGACACGGCCGAAGAAGTCGCCGCCCAGCTTGGAGACGAGATCGATCTCCTCCTGGACGCGGGGCGGCTGGCCGGGGGGAAGGAGTCGACGGTTGCATCGGCGGAGCCGGGAGTCGTGAGAATCGCACGTGAAGGGCGGATCGGCGAGGAAGAGATCAGAGCGGCTGTCGCCGGGATCGCATCAGTCTTGAAGGGGCGGGACGCTTGATGGAAGAGCTTGAGTGGATCATGCCGTTTGCGCCGGGTGAGGACGTCTTCCTGCTCGGGGTCGTTCCCGGGATCGAGTGGGTCATCGCCGCGGCTTTTGTGATGTACGCGGCCCATTCCCTGTATGGGGGCCTCGTTCCACAGAGTCAGGTCTTCGGCCCCATATTCCGCGGACGGTCCGGCGTGGGCCGGGTCGTGGCGCTCACGTTCGACGACGGTCCTCATCCCACGGCGACGCGCCGGATCATGGATCTTCTGGAAGCGCATGGAGCGCGAGGGACCTTCTTCGTCATCGGGCGCCACGCGGAAGCCTGTCCGGAAATCGTCCGCGAGATCGTCCGGCGGGGACACGAGGTGGGAAACCATACCCAGAGCCATTCCTGGCTCATGGCGCTGGCGTTGTTCTGGAAGACGCGCGACGAGATTGAGACCTGCCAGGAGACGATCCTGAAAATTTCCGGCCATCGGCCCCGGTTCTACAGGCAGCCCGTCGGGTTCAAGAATCCGTTTCTGTTTCGACAACTGAAACGGTCCGGCCTCACGGCCATCGGCTGGCAGGTTCGCGGGTTCGACGCGCTTGCCAGCGATTCAGGCCCGGTTGCCCGGCGGATTCTCCTCAAAGTACGGCCTGGAGGGATCATCGCCCTTCACGACGGCTGCGACATGGACATGGACCGGGACCGGACCGCGACGATCGAGACACTGTCGACGGTCCTGGACCGGTTGGCACGGGAGGGATTCCGGTTTACGACGGTCTCCCGTCTCCTGGGCGAATCTCCCTATCAGTCCGGAATGCCGAGCGGCGCGGCGCGGCCTCATCCGGGAAGACGTCCGATCGCGCTTCGACCGGGCCCTCCGGATCAGCCTGCGATCTGGCGCGCGGCTGGCACGGCGTCAAGAAAAGTCCTGAAAGACTACTGCTCTCGGCTTGAATCGTCCGGCTCCGAGAGGGCGATGTGAGCGTGTTCGGTCCGGATGGCGGGATCCCTGTGCCGCCGGGCGGCGACGCCGTCCGCGTGGGCCGCCTGGGCGACGGCCCGGCAGACGGCCCGGGTCACGCGCCGGTCGAAGATCGAGGGGATGATGTGGTCCGGCAGGCGCTCTTCTGGCCGGATCATCGAAGCGATCGTTTCCGAGGCCGCGAGAAACATCCCCGGCGTAAAGCGGCTCGCCCGGGCGTCGAGAGCCCCCTTGAAGAGTCCCGGAAAAGCCAGGGCGTTGTTCACCTGATTGGGAAAATCGCTCCGGCCGGTCGCCACCACGGCGGCGCCGGCTGACTCGGCTTCGTCGGGCAGGATCTCCGGGTCAGGATTCGCGAGGGCGAAGACGATCGGCCGCGCGGCCATTGACCTCACCATTTCACCGCTTACGATTCCCCCCGCCGACACGCCGACCAATACGTCCACACCTTTCATCGCGTCCGCCAAGCTCCCCCGGCGTCCTTCCAGGTTCGTCCACGAAGCGAGGTCAGCCTTGGCCGGACCGATGTCCGGGCGAGACGGATGAACGATTCCTCCCCGATCGCAAATAATCAGGTCTCGGACGGGCCGGCACGTCTTGCCCGGGGCGTCCCTGCAGAGAAGGAGCCGGGCGATGGCAGACCCGGCCGCACCCGCTCCGCTCACGGCGATCCGCAGATCCTCGAAGCGTTTCCCGACGACGGCGGACGCATTGATGAGGCCGGCGCGGACGACGACGGCCGTCCCGTGCTGGTCGTCGTGCATGACCGGAATGCCGAGGTTCTTCAGGCTCTCCTCGACCTTGAAACAGCGGGGCGCGGAGATGTCTTCGAGGTTGATCCCGCCGAACACCGGGGCGATGAGGCGGACGGTTCGAACGATTTCGTCGGGGTCCCGCGTGTCGAGACAGATGGGGAAGGCGTTCAGGTTGGCGAGCGCCTTGAAGAGGAGCGCCTTTCCCTCCATGACGGGGAGGGCGGCGGAGGGTCCGATGTCTCCGAGCCCCAGGACGGCCGATCCGTCCGTCACGATGCCGACGGTGTTCCGCTTGATCGTGAGGGTGAAGACCTTCTCCGGGTCCTCGGCGATGGCGCGCGAGACACGGGCCACGCCGGGCGTGTAGACCATGGAGAGGTCGTCTCGGGTCTTGACGGGGACGCGGCCGACGATCTCGATCTTCCCGCCCATGTGGAGAAGGAACGTCCGGTCGGATACCGAAGCGACATGTACACCGTCCACGGTCTTGAGGGCTTCGACGATGGCTTCGCCGTGGTGTTCGTCCCGCGCCTTGATCGTGAAGTCCCGCGTGACGCGCTCGGGCGCGACGCTCACGATGTCGACGGCGCCGATGTCGCCCCCGGCGCCGCCGATCGCCGACGTGACCCGTCCCAGCATCCCGACCTCGTTCCGGATCTCGAGGCGGATGGTGAGGGAATATCCGGCGCTGGGGCGGATCGCCATGAAGGATCGGGCTAGGCCGGGGTTTGCGTCCAGGGAGGCCGGAAGGTCTTCATGCCGTCCGCCCGGTCACGTTTTGGCCGGCTCGGGCGGCTTGGGGCTTTCCGGCGACGCCGAGTCCGTCTTCTTGTCCGCGGTCCCGGCGGGCTTTTCCGATTCCGCGGCCTTCTTGCGGGACTCGGACGGGTAGTCGGTCGCGTACCACCCTCCCCCCTTCAAGACGAAGCCGGCCGCGCCGATCACGCGCCGGATGGTCCCCTTGCAGGAGCGGCATTCCGTGAGAGGGTCCTCCGTAATCCTCTGGACCACCTCGAACCGTTCGCCGCAAGCGTCACACTTGTATTCGTACGTGGGCATTGAACGACTCCCTCCTCAGCAATATACGGTCAAACTAGCACACGGACCCGCGAGGGCGCAACGTCACGCTTTGACGCCCTTCCTTTTCTCGATATACCTCAAGAGAAGGCGGACGGCGATCCCCGCGGCCCCTTTGGGGACGTACGGAAGGTCCTTCTCCGTCCAAGCCGTGCTCGCGATGTCCAGGTGAACCCAGGGAACCTTCCCGGCGAACGGCTTGAGGAAGATCCCCCCCACGATCGTCCCGGCCGACCGGTCGCCGATGTTCTTGCAGTCGGCGACGTCGCTCTTGATCAGGTCCTCGTACTCTTCCCAGAGGGGAAGCTCCCAGACCCTCTCGCCGGTCTGTTCGCCGGCCTCCTTCAGGACGTCCATGGCTGTCCGGTCCGTCCCCATCATGGCGATCGCCCGGTTCCCCACGGCGACCGAGCAGGCGCCGGTGAGCGTGGCGACGTCGACGATCAATTCCGGCTTGAGCGTCGTGGCGTAGTGGATGGCGTCGGCCAGGATGAGGCGGCCTTCCGCGTCCGTGTTCAAGACCTCGATCGTTCGCCCGCTCATCGTCTTGAGGACGTCCCCCGGCTTGTACGCTTTGCCGGACGGCATGTTCTCGACGGCGGGCAGAATTCCGATCAAGCGGACAGGCAGGCGCAAATCAGCCGCGGCCTGGATCGTCGCGAGGACGGCCGCCCCGCCCGACATGTCGTCCTTCATCTGGTCCATCCCGGCCGACGGCTTGATCGAGATTCCGCCGGTGTCGAACGTGACCGTTTTCCCGACGAGCGCCACCGGTCTTCCCCTGCGTCCGCGGTATTCCGCCACGATCAGGCAGGGAGGCTCATCGCTTCCGCGGCCGACACCCAGGATTCCTCCCATTTTCAGCCGCCGCAGGGCGTCGCGTCCGAGGACGCGAACGGAGACCTTCCGTCGACGGCGGGCCATCGCGCGGGCCTCCCCCGCCATGTCCCTCGGCGTCATGTCGGACGACGGGTGGCTGATGAGGTCGCGGGCCCAAAGGACGGCCTTCGAGATCGTCCGGCCCCGGTCCGCCGCGCCCCGACTGCTATCGGGGGGGGGCGTCTTCGAGAAAATGAGCGTGATCGTATCGAGGGGTGGTTTTCCGTTCTTCTTCGATTTGTATTTCTCGAACCGGTACGTCGCGAGATGGAACCCCTCGCTGACGGCCTGGACGAGATCGGCGGGGGAGGCCTCCTTGACCCTCAGGTCGGCGATATCAGTCGAGATGCGCGCCAGCCCGCGGTCCTGCGCTGCGCGGGCGGCCCGTCCCGCAGCCTGGCGGACGCGGTCGAGCGTCAGGTCTTCCGGCTTGCCGATCCCGACAAAGA
>CAKKSE010000196.1 GCA_919903025.1 Nitrospiria bacterium
GCGGCCAACAATTGGCCCGTTTCGTCCTTCGAGGTCGCGTCAATCCGCGCCGAGACGTCGCCCGCCGCAAGCTGGTTGGCCACGCCCACCGCGCTCTTCAGAGGGCGGACGATGGATCGCGTCACCCAGAACGCGAACCCGGCGCCCAGCAGGACGGCGGCGATGCCCAGAACGATCATCACGTTTCGGCTGGACCTGTTGATCTCTTCAGCCTGATCCCTGGAGCCCTCCAGGATCTTGCCCTGGAAGTCGCCAAGATCCTTGATCGCGGCGATAAACACGTCCAGAGCCGGAACGGTTTCATCCGCCATGGTCCGGGCGGCCTCCTCCCTCTTGCCCTGCTCGAGGAGAAGCTTGGACGCCTTCGTGAACGACGCGACGTAAGGTCCGCGCGCTTCCTTGATCTTCGCCAGCTTGGCCTTCCCCTCGGCCAGATAGAGCGACCCCTCCAACTTCTCGATCTTCCCGGTGATCGCGCCCTTGTTCCGGTCGATCCGTTCCTGGATCTTGGCGATCTTCCCCTTGTCGGCGACGAGGAAGAGTTCCATATTCGCTTTGGCATTGTCGTTCGCCAGAGCCATGATTTCATTGGCGAGGACGCTCTTGGTCCAGTCCTTCTGGACGATCTTTTCCGTAATCCCGTAGACCTCCGCCAGGCGCGTCCACCCGACCACGATCCCCGCGACCATGAGCACGAGCACGACCCCGAACCCGATTGCCAGCCGAACACCGATCTTTGCGTTCTTCATGCTTATCATTTCCGGTTCCTCCCCCGGGCGGACCTGCCGGTTCCTCGCCGTTGAGGAGGCCGAACTCCGTCCTTGCTTCATGTTGTCCTTCCGTAGCGCAGGGCTTTGGGATCCGTCCAAACGCCCCTCTCACGCCCACCTTGGGCCTAACCTTCCTCATTCACCGAAACGCCATTCCTAGAACTTCTCGAAATCCTCGTCGGGCTCGCCGTGTCCTGGGTGCTCAGCGACAGCCGCTCCGGCCCCGAGAAGAGCCTTCTTCGCGCCGTTTCCCGAAGTTGTTCGTTTACGTTCTCCCGGCGCGGCGAGGACCCCA
>CAKKSE010000197.1 GCA_919903025.1 Nitrospiria bacterium
TCATTTTCGAAGCCGGCTCCAGAGGGGTCCCGCCGCCCGGTAGCGGGAGCGGAGAACGCGCGTCACGTCCCGGCCCGTGTTGATCTCAAGGCCGGGGACAACCCAGTTCCTGTGCGCCCGGCAGTAGTCGCGGAGGAAGTCGAGCGCCCATTCCGCCCCCATCGCCGGAGAGACGTAGAAACGCGGGAAGAGCAGGGAGTCGCCCTCGCTGACGACGCCCTCGCGCCGGGCGATCGCTTCCAGCTCAGTCATGGGATAGATGCGGGGGCCGATCATAGCGATCACGGCCGTCGGGTCCGTCTCCTCCATCAACCGGACAGTCTCCATGAACGTCTCCCGCGTCTCGCCAGGCCCGCCGAAGATCAGGTAGTGGCAGAAGGGGAGGCCCAGCGACCGGCAATCGTCAGCCGCTCGCCGGACGGACTCGACGGAGAACGACTTCCGCATCGTCCGCATCACGGCCGGCGATCCCGTGTCCGTCCCCAGCTCGATCCCCTCACAGCCCGCCGCCTTCATCTTCGAGAGGAGGTCTCGCGAGAGCTTCGTCGGATTCACGAACCCCGTCCAGCGGACGGAGAGGCCCCGCCGGAGAATCTCGTCGCAGACGGCCTCGGCGTGGGCCGGAGGCTCGTTGAAGATGTCGTCGACGAAATAGACGTACTCGACCCCCGCCTCCCGGACCAGACCTTCGATTTCGTCGACGATATCGGCCGGCTCACGGAGGCGGATCGTGGACCCGTCGATCGCGGGATACGTGCAATAAATACACTTGTAGCGGCACCCCCGCTTCGTCTGAACGTTCGCCATCCCTCCTTCGACGAGGTAATGGCCCGTGGAAAACAGACTGCGGTCCGGCCGTCCCCGGAACGGGCGATGGAAGTTCGGCGGGTTCTGCCGGAACGAGCCGTCCCGGGCGATCCAGGCGAGGCTCGGGGCCTCGTGAAGACGCCCGTCTTCCAGGTGTCCGATGATCCAGGCGAACGCCTCCTCCCCCTCCCCGACAATCCCCAGGGCAAGACCGAGATATCCGAGAAGCTCTTCCGGAAACAGTGAGTACCCCGATCCGCCCAGAACGATCCGGGCGGAGGGAGCCGCGGCCTTCAGTGCCTCGACGACTTTCTTGAGAAACGGAACGTACGATTCGGAGAGAGGGAAAGTCAGATTGTCGACGTTCCGGACCGAGATCCCGACCAGGTCGGGCCGGAACAAGGGGTCGTCGAGCGCCCCGAGGTCCTCCTCAACGCAGAGATCCACGGTCCGAACGTCATGGCCGGGAGGGACGGCGGCGGCTACGTAGGCGAGGCCGAGGGGAAAAACCGGATACGGCTTCGTCTCGTTGTTGAGGGAGACAAGAAGAATCCTCACAATCTGATAGATTAGACTCTCGTCCTCCCCCCGTCAACAGCGTCATCCGAGCCGGCTTTCGGTGCGCCGTTCGCGGAGGGGGATGGGTGAGGCGGTTCATTTCTCGTGGAACGTATGGCTTCCGTCCCAGTCGGGACCGGGGGGGCTCTGAAGGAATTCGGCCGCGCGGTCGAGATAGACCTGATAGATGAAGCCCTCCGGGAATTCGCGTTTGAGATCTCCGAACCGGATGACGGCCTCGTCCCACCGGCGCGCCCGGTGGAGCGCCAAAGCCTCGTTGTACGCCTCCATCTCGCGAAGAATCCGAGGATCGATCTTGTCGCTCTCGCCGAGCGGCTCGTAGATCGTCACAGGCTCCGACTTCCCCTTCACCCGGACCCTGTCCAGCTCCCTGAACTCGAGCCCCGGAGCGAGGGCGCGCGTCGTCTCGCTCACGACGACGGCAACGCCGTACCTCTTGCACAGCCCCTCCAGCCGGGACGCCAGGTTGACGCCGTCGCCGATCACCGTGTAGTTGAGGCGCGTCGGCGCCCCCATGTTCCCCGCGACCACCACGGCCGTATTGATCCCGATCCCCATCGAGAGCGTCGGAAGGCCCCCCTCCCGCGACTCCGCGTTCAATCCGTCCAGCGCCTCCAGCATTCCCAACGCCGTCCTCACCGCCCGCTCCGCGTCGTCCCCATGGCGAAGAGGAGCGCCGTACAGCGCCATGACCGCGTCGCCCACGAACTTGTCCACGACCCCGCCGTTCTCGTCGATCACCGCGCTGATACGCGTCAGATACGCGTTCAGGAGGGAGAGGATGTCCTTCGGCGAGCGCCCCTCGCAAAGGCCCGTGAAGTCCCGCAGGTCGGAGAAGAGGATCGTGACCTCGCGCTCCTCGCCGCCAAGCTCGATCGCCTTGCTCAAGAGCTCTTCGGCGACGGCCGAGGAAACGACCTTCCCCAGGAGGTCACGCACGCGGTCTCTCTCGGCGAGCCCCTTGACCATGTGGTTGAATGTCTTCGTCAGATGGCCGATCTCGTCGGCCCGTTCGGCCGCTTCCTGATGCGAGTAGTCGCCCTCTTCGATCCTCCGGGCCCTCCGGGCGAGCGCCAGCACCGGTTTCGTCACCGTCCGCCCGATCCCGATGCCTCCCGCCACCGTCACGACCGCGCTCGCAACGAAGACGGCCGCAAGCGCCGCCTGCAGCCTCCGGTGAGGCGTCAACGCCTCGTCCAGGGAGCGCTGCAGGACGGCGGTCATCGCGCCGCCGGTGTCACCGGCAAGCGACACGACCCGCGACACGTACTCGTCCCCGTCGCGTCCGCTTTCTCGATCTCCTTCCCGCAAGCCCGACGACAGCCGGGCGCGGGGGCCAGCCGGGAGCGTGGAGGCAAGAACGCCCCATTCCCCTTCCCGCCCTCCTTTCAGGAACGAAACGTACGACAGGGTCACGCTCTGCAGTTCCGCCGCAAGCCGGTCATCGATCAGGAACCCGACGCAGATCCACGCGTCCGGAACGGGAATGAGCAGGGGGACGACAACCATCTGATAGGCCCGCCCGTCGAGGAAGACGACGGCCTCCGCCTCGCCCCGTTCGCTCTCATCCGCCGCCGAGAACAGACGTGGGAACGGAAGTTCCGATCCGATCTTTGCCTTGTGCAGAGTGTCCGCGATCAGGACGCGGTCGAGGGAGACCAGCATCACGACGTCCGCGCCGATCCTCCCCTGGAAGTTCTCTAGCGCCGACAGGATCGTCCCGTGGTCCCGGCTCGCGTACGCCGGCTTGAAGCCGTGGTCCCGCACGAGGAGCCGCGCCGCGCCGACGAGGCGCGCGTTCCGCTCGCGAAGAGACCTTTCGAACACGCTCGCCGTCACTTCGAGCGCCTCGTCGATCTGCCGGCGCGCGTTCCGGATGTTCGCGGCGTTGACGGAGATGAAGATGGCGGCCTGGACGAGGACGAACAGCCCGAGGAAGAAGACGAGGAGCCGGGACTGGAACCTGCGGAAACGAAGGAGGGACCTGAGGCGCGTTCGCGCGCTGATTACCGGTACCCTCCGCCGGACGCCGTGGGGGCGCGCCAAGCCCGCCACGCCGGCGCCTGCTGGATGACGAACGCGGCCGCCCCGCCCTTTTCTCTCGTCACGGCGACGCCCTGTCGGGCGGACCGCGGCGCGGCCCTCATCTGCGGGTGCCACGCCTCGACGTCGTACTCTCCCGGCGGCAGGCCGTCTATCCTCGCCTTCCCATCCGCGCCCGTCACCGCGAAAAACGGCGTCTCCAGCACGAGCACGTAGGCCGACATCCAGTCGTGGATGTTGCACCCGAGGACCACGACCCCCGGCTTGTCGAACAAAACGGGCTTCGCGGGCTTCCCCTTGTACAGGGGGATCTCGAACGTCTTCGCCCGCGAGAAGGAATAGACGTGGTGGCGAATCCGGTCGTGATTGGGGAAGTGGACGGCCGTCCCCGCCCTCACAACCGTCACGCGGGGGACGAACTCCTTATCGACCTGATCGATGACGGCTTTTCCTCCTCCCGCCGAAGGCACGCCCCCCTTTGCCGAGGCGTAGACGACGGCGTCCTTGACGGGCCGGCCCTTGTCGTCCCTGACGGAGACCTCCAGCGCGTCGGACGGCCCCGAGAAGGCAAACAGCACCGCCGCGGCGAAGAGGGCCCCGATGAAGGCGCGAAAGTCAGTAGCTGTAGACGAAGCCCGCCCTGATGACCCCGCTCTCATAATCAAGACTCCTGGACTTGCCGTATGACCGTTGAAAACCCAGGTTCAGCGAGCCGTGCCCCTTGAGAACGGAATAGCTCGCCGAAAGGGAAATCGAGTGGACCCGTCCGGTCAGCCGGTAAACGCAGAACGGCTCCCGGAAGGCGCTCTCCGTGGCGAGGGCTTTCACGTCCTCGCCCGCCAGAACGGTTGCAATATTCTCGCCGTCGCAGGCCGAATCCGTATCGCCGTACCGATACGCGTATCCCGCCGTGACGAGCAAGCGGTCGGCGAGGATATATCCCGCGTCCAGCGAGACCGTCTGCGCCCGCTGATCGAACACGTCCGTGGGGATCGAGGGACTCGAAACAGGTCCGTCCTTTCCGTCCCGGACGTCGTAGGTGTAACCGATCCTTGCGTCGATCCTCTCGTCGAACCTCTTGCCGGCGAGCAGGCCGGCCGAGTAGAGCTTGCTCTCCCGCATCTCGTCCCGCGCGTCCATGTACGCCCCGGCAAGCCTCGCCTGCACCCACGGCACGTCCGGCCCGACGCCCAGCTTGTGGCGCAGAGCCAGCGCCGCGCCCGCTTTCCAATAGTTCAGGAGATCGTACTTGTCGTATGCCGCGGCCTCGAAATCGGCCGTGACTCTCAGGCGCGTGGCGTCGGCGAGCTGGTAGATTCTGCCCAAGGAAACGGCCGGGACCAGCGAGGTGTCCTTCTTCTCGTTGGAAGCCCAGGCGGATCGATTGATGTTGTCTTCGTGGACAAGGCCGACCTCCGCGTCGGCGATCCACTCGACCCATTCGGCGCTCGCTCCGTTAACGTTTACGAACAATAGGGAAAAAGCGATGGGGAGGAAGAACGCGGCAAGCCGTTCTGCCCGCGTTGACGGTGGGGATGGCGGGAGATCGGGAATGCCTCGACGCATCGGGGGGTCTTTTCCGCGTTTTGGTTGGGGAACTGTACCCTCCCGCCACGGGCTTGTCAAGCAACGACGACGCCGGAACGGCTGTCAATCGGGGGATTGGCCAATCCCCCGTTGACGCAGACTCGGTCATGGGTTATACACAAGGCAGGCGTTACCCCCGGCCACGGAAGCCGGACCCCCGAAACGGAGTATGCGCCATGATACGGGCGATAGAGGCTGTTATCGATACAAAAGGCGAGGTTCGCTTGTTGGAAGCGGTAAGACTGCCGGAGGCTCACCGGGCGCTCGTAATTGTTCTTGAGAGCGAACCGGCCGCAGAGACCCCGGAAACAGCTTTGCTGAGCGAAGCGGCACTCGCGGCCGACTGGAATCGTCCCGAGGAAGATGCGGCGTGGGCACACCTGCAACCGGCGCGGAGATATAGACGGCCCCTTCCAGGGTAGCGCGGAATCTCATTCCCCGACCCGCAGGAGCAGTCCCCGCTCCCTCACGACGCGGAACGTCGAGTAGAAGTAGGCGAGCGCGATCAGCAGGTAGGCGGCATTCAGCCCTCCGGCCCAGGCGAGGTTCGCCGTCGGAAACCCCTCCCCCGCCATGACGGACCGCATCCCCTCGAAGACGTGCGATGCGGGAACGAACCAGGCGGCTTCACGGACGCCGGGGGGAAAGACGGAAACGGGATAGAACACGGCTGAGAACGGCTGGAAAAGGAAAGCGAGCCCCCAGGCCATGACCTCCGCCTTCTGGCCGAAGCGCAGGATGATCGCCGTCGTCACGATCCCGATCGACCATCCCAGAACTATGAGGTTCGCGACGAACGGCACCAAAGCGAGGCCGATGAGAAAAAAGTTGTACCCGTAGAGCGCCCAAGCCAGGGCGATCGTCACGATGGCCGTCAGGCTCAGCTTGATGAGCGAAAGGACCATCGTCGCGGCGATGAACTCCCCCGCCGTGAGGGGCGAAACAAACAGGTTCAGGAGGTTCCTCGACCACACCTCTTCGAGGAACGAAAGGGAGATCCCCTGCTGTGAACGGTAGAGGATGTCCCAGAGGATGAGGGCCCCGAGGAGGAACGACACAGCCCCTGGAACGGCGCCGGGAAAGCGCTGGAGGTAGATCGTCAGAAATCCCCAGAGAAGGATGTCGAGAAGGGGAAAGTAAAAGACCTCCATGAACCGCGCAAGCGAACGCTTGTAGAGATAGAGGTGTCGAAGAACAAGAGCCAGAACGCGATGGAGCTTCACCCGCGCCCCTCCCGCGCGACGCGCAGGAACAAGGTTTCGAGGTCGGCGTCGCCGAACCGCGCCGCAATCTCCTTCGGCGGACCCTCCATGATGATCCGCCCGGCGTGAAGGAAGAGGACCCGGTCGCAGAGGGCTTCGATCTCGCGCATGTTGTGGGAAGTCACGAGAATCGTCGTATTCCGGTCGCGCCGCAATCCCACGAGCGTTTTCCGGACGCGGTCGGCCATGTCGGGATCGAGCGAGGCGGTCGGCTCGTCCAGGAGAAGGACCTCGGGATCGTTGATGAGGGCTTTTGCCAGACAGACCCGCGTCATCTGGCCCGAGGAGAGATGCGAGTACCACTTGTCCGCGAGATCGGCGAGATCGAGCCTTTCCAGGACCTCTTGAACACGTCTCGCCGGATCGCTCACGCCGTACAGCCGGGCGAAAATCCCCAGGTTCTCCCGGACGGTCAGAGAGTACGGGAGGGAGACGTACGTCGAAGAGAAGTTCACGCGGGCAAGGATCGCCTCGCGGTTTCCCGCGAAATCGAGGCCAAAGAAACGGACCGAGCCGCTCGTCGGCGTGAGCGTGCCGAGAAGGGTCTGGAGGATCGTCGTCTTGCCCGCGCCGTTGGGTCCGAGGAGACCCACGATCTCCCCCCGCCGGATGGCAAAGGACACTCCCTGGACGGCGGGGGCGTCCCCGTACCGCTTGACCAGGTCCCGAACCTCGATGGCGGGAACTGTTTCGGATATGGAGATCACTCTGTGATCGCTGTAAGGGTTTTTCTCCGATTCACCGACTCACATATAGCCTTCAGCCTTCAACTTTCAGCATTCAGCCTTGAATCCCAAGCCGACCGCTGATCGCTAACTGCTGACCGCTCCTCTCTTCACCAATTCCCCGCCTCTCACATCTCCCTCATCCGCAGGCTCTCGACCACCCGGCCGTCCTTCACGTGCTCTTCGAGGATCCGGTCGATGTCGGCCGTCGTCCGGACCGTGTACCAGACGCCCTCGGGGTAAACGACGAGGGCCGGCCCCCGGTCGCAGGCGTCCAGGCACCCGGCCTTGTTGGCCCGGACGCCGGGCAGGTTCATCTCCTTCGCCCGGACCTTGAGATGCTCCATGAGCGGGCCGGCCCCGCGCGCCGTGCACGAGCCCCGGGGGTCCGAGGCCGGTCTTTCGTTCATGCACATGAAGAGGTGGTGAGTGTACTTTGGCATGTCTCCTCCACGCTTCTCGGCAGTCTCCCCGCGCCCCCGAAGCGATCGAGAGCCTCTCTGACCAGGAAATCCAATTTCCCCAAGTCCGAGTCCGCCTCAATCTGCCGATCCCATTCTCTCCAGTCTTTTTCAGAAAACCACCGCCTCAGCCGAACATAGTCCTTTCCCGAGAGAGCCTCGATAGCCGCCTCTATTTCCTCCACTCTCGTCATATTCAACTCCTTTCCCTGCGCTTCTCCACCACCGCTGGCAGGCATGGCCTCACTGCATCTTTCGCCCCCTAATATACACAAACCAGTACGGAAGCGCGACGAAGACCACGCCGCCGATGATGTTCCCGATCGTCACGGGGAGGAGGTTGCCCGCGAGGAACCCTCCCCACGTAAGATCCGGCAGACCGGCGATGGGAGCGGCGAGCTGGCCCTTCAGCAGGATCCCGAGTGGAATGAAGAACATGTTCGCGATAGAGTGCTCGAATCCGAGCGTCACGAACGCCATGATCGGAAAGTAGATCCCCAGGATCTTCCCCATCGTGTCCTCGGCCGCGAGCGCGAGCCAGACCGCCGCGCAGACGAGCCAGTTGCACCCGATCCCCCGGATCAGCGCCTCCATGAACGGGAGGTTCGCCTTCATCGCCGCGAGCGTCACGGCTGTCGTCCCGACCGCCTCGCCGTTCGCCCGCCAGAGGCCGGAGAGAACGTACAGGACAACGATGAGAAGGCTCCCGGCGAAGTTCCCAAAGTACACGAGCGACCAGTTCCTCAGCATCTCGCCCGTCGTGATCCGTCCCGTCCACCTGCTCGCGGCCATCAGGTGGTTGCCGGTGAAGAGCTCCGCCCCCGCGATGATGACGAGGATGAGGCCCATGGAGAAGACGCTCCCGGAGAGGAATCTCGTCACGCCCACGCCGAGGCGCGACGCCCCGTCCTGGCCCACGACGATCGAGAGCGTCGCGCCGAACGCGATGTAGACGCCCGCGAGGAGCGCGAGCGTCAGCATCGAGAGGAGGGGAAGACGGGCTTTCGTCTCGCCGATCGCGACGATCGTCTCAGCGATTCCCGCCGGCGTCTTGAAGCTCATGGCACACCTCCATTCTCCGTAGCGCTACTTCCGCATTTCGTACCAGGCCATCTGGATCGTCTCGAGGATTCCCTCATTGCAGTTCTCGTCCGCGTCGTCGAAGCCGGGGAGCCCCTTGATCATCTCCTGGAACCTGGGGAACGAGAGGTGGAGCGGATCGGT
>CAKKSE010000198.1 GCA_919903025.1 Nitrospiria bacterium
AAGGGATTCGGCCCCCGCGAACTGCCTTGAAAGCCCGTGTTTCCCTCAAAGAGGAACGGCGGTTTGCCTCCGTCCGGGGAATCCTGCGACAGCAGGGCCTCTCGACGGTCTGCGAGGAGGCGAGATGTCCCAACCAGGGAGAATGCTGGTCGTCGGGGACAGCGACGTTCATGATCCTGGGAGACGTCTGCACGCGCTCGTGCGGATTCTGCGCCGTCGCGACGGGCCGTCCCGATCCGCCCGATCCCGGAGAACCGGAGCGCGTCGCGGAAGCCGCGGCGCGAATGAGACTGTCCCACGTCGTCGTGACGTCCGTGGACCGGGACGATCTGGCGGACGGCGGAGCATCTTTCTTCGCCGAAACGGTGCGGCATATTCGGGAGAAGTGCCCGGGCGCTGCGATCGAAATCCTCATCCCCGATTTCAAGGCAGACCCAGGCGCGCTCGCGGCCGTGTTCGCCTCCCGCCCCGATGTCCTGAACCACAACATCGAGACCGTCCGCCGGCTCACGCCGTTCGTCCGGCCGCAGGGAAAGTACGACCGCTCCCTATCCGTTGTGCGCCAGGCGGCGAGCGCCGGGCTCGCGGCAAAGTCCGGAATCATGGTCGGCTTGGGGGAAACCCGCGCGGAGATCGAGGAAACGCTGAACGATCTGGCCGCCGCCGGCTGTCGAATCGTGACCGTCGGCCAGTACCTTCAACCGAGCCGGAAGAGCCTCCCCGTCACGCGCTTCTACGTCTCGGATGAATTTGAAGAGATTTCCCGCCTTGGGCGGGCGATGGGCATAGACCGCGTGTCAGCCGGCCCCCTCGTCCGGTCGTCGTATCACGCCGCAAGACAGGTTGAAGGTGAATCGGTGAATGGGTGAATGGATTGGTCGGAAACAGGGAACACCCGAGGCGTTTTTCGATTCATCGATACACCACTCCCCTCCTTTGTAAGGAGGGGTAGGGGGAGGTAGAATCGACGACTGATCCAATACGTTTCTCCCCCACCCAGCCTCCCCTTACAAAGGGGAGGGGTCTTTCTCCGATTCACCGATCTCTAACCGAACAACTTGACCCGCCCTCTCTCCAACCCTAGAATACGGACCTGATTCAAGGCTTTCCCGCTCGTTCCCGGCTTTCGCCGTTTGACCGCGCCGATTCGCGGTATCGAGGTTGTTCATGCCTGACGCCGACCGCCGAACGGGAATACACGCGAGAGAGAACCCGGCCGGCGGGCCAGCCTCAGCACCGCTGACTCCGAAGGCCCCTGTTCTGGAGTGCCTTCACGAAATCAGGGACTCCGCCGAGGCGCTCGACCGGGCGGCTCTTCTCGATCTCTCCCAATCCCAGAACGTCCCCCTCGCCGCCGTCCAGTCCTCTTTCTCGTTCTATCCACGTTTCTCCGAATCGGTCCCGCCCGAATCGATCGGCATCTGCGACGGACCGGCCTGCCGTATGGCGGGCGGCCCATCGCTCGCAGGGAAGCTCCATGCCGCCGGCCGGCCGACGCACACGGTTCCGTGCCAGGGCCGCTGTGCCGACGCGCCCGCGGCCGTCCTGGGCCGGTCGCCCGGCAGCATCGGCGGCGATGGGCCGGCTCCAGCATTCGTTGCCTCAATCGAGGAGGGGCGGCATCAGTCCCTTCCCGAGTACGAAAAGGAGGGGGGATACGCCATCCTCCGGTTCGTCCAGGGGACGGGGGAGGTCAAACGGATTATCGACGCCCTCAAGGAATCCGGTCTCGCGGGGATGGGCGGCGCCGGCTTCCCAACGGGCCAGAAGTGGGAGATCGTCCGGCAGGTCCGCGCCCCCGTCAAGTACGTCGTGGCCAACGCCGACGAAGGAGAACCGGGAACGTTCAAGGACAGATGGATCCTGGAGCGCTTTCCCCACACGTTCCTGGAGGGACTTCTCACGGCCATGCGCGTCATCGGCGCGGAGAAGGGGTTCGTCTACCTCCGGGACGAATACTGGGACGCGCTTTCGCCTATTCTTCGGCGGGCGATCGAGGAGGCTCGGCATGCCCGGCACTTCGGCGTGGATGCATCGAGGCATGCGCGCCAGGTCGGAATCGAGCTTCGCCGCGGCGCCGGCTGTTACGTCTGCGGGGAGGAGACGGCGCTTCTCGAATCGATCGAGGGGAAGCGGGGCGAGCCGCGGCTGAGGCCGCCGTATCCCGGCCAAGCCGGTCTTTGGGGCGCCCCGACGCTCATCAACAACGTCGAGACTCTCTACTACGTCCCGGAAGTTCTCCGGAGGGGATCTCTCTGGTACCGGGGTCCCGGTGTCGGAGAGTTCTTCGGCCGGCGCCACGTCTCCCTCTCCGGGGCCGTCCGGAATCCTGGCGTCTACGAAGTGATGCTCGGGACGACTTTCTCGGAGATCATCGAGAAGTTCGGCGGAGGAATGCGGGACGGTGGGAAGCTCAAGGCCGTCATCCCTGGCGGCCTTTCCAGCGGCTATCTGCCCGCGAGCCGCCTGGACACTCCGTACGCCGCCGCCTCGCTCAAAACCGAGGGCACGTTCGCCGGATCGGGGGCGGTCGTCGTCGTCCCGGATTCAGTCTGCATGGTCGATCTGACCTTGGCCGCGGCGCGCTTCTTCGCCGAGGAATCGTGCGGCAAGTGCACGCCTTGCCGGATCGGAACGTCCAAGATCGTCCAGATCCTGGAAAGCGCGAGGGCCGGAAGATCCGGCGCCGGAGCGGTCCCCCTTCTCGTTGACCTTGCGGAAGCGATGGAGACCGCCTCGATCTGCGGCCTGGGGCAGAGCGCCCCTCTCCCGGTCCAGTCGCTCCTCGCCCACTTTCGAGAGGAGTTCGACGCGCACCTCGCAGGGAGATGCCCGGCGGGGATGTGCACAAAGGGTTGATGGGTGGCTGTGTGGTCGGGGTCGGTTCGGAGTTCGGAGTTCGGAGTTCGGAGTTCGGAGT
>CAKKSE010000199.1 GCA_919903025.1 Nitrospiria bacterium
GGGCGCCGCGAGCCACGCGTCCCAGTCCGCGACATACCGGGGTGCGAAGCCGTTCACGGCCGCTCGGACCTGTCCTGGTGTCTTCGTCCGTATCGATTCAACGGGCACCCGTATGCCTCGACGCTGGACCGTTGACTTGCCGGATCCTGCTGACACCCCTCCGTCTCGACTGGAGTCGGTCGCTCGCCGACTGAGCCTTTGTCAAGATGCGTGGAAATTCCTTCCGGCAGCTTGATTGATCAGGCGGCCTGAACCTCCTCTCTCGGCTGCTCCTGGACGAGGATCCCGTCGGCGAACCGGGCACCGGCCAGAACGAGGGTCATGACCGTCGCCCCGCCGTTCAAGGTCCGCCAGTGTTGCCCGAGACGCTGGACGATCTTGAACACGAGGTAGAGCGCGTTCTCCCGGACCCGGGCCCGCTTGGCCACGTTGGTCCGCAGACGCACTCCGGCGAAGACCGACTCGATCGGGTTACTCGTCCGAAGGTGGAGCCAGTGCTCGGCCGGAAAGTCGTAGAAGGTGATGAAGTCGTCCCAGTCGCGGTAGAGCGTCTCGGCCGCGGGGTCCTGGGCCTGGGCGTGAAGCCAGACCGCGAGCTCATCGCGGGCGGCCTCGCAGGCAACCCGGGTGGGGGTGAGGTAGAGCGCCCGGAAGCGGGCGCGGAACTCGGCGTGGAGCCGCTTGGGCAGCTTGTCGGTCAGGTTCATCGCGCGATGGTTCCAGCAGCGCTGGTGGCGGGTCGAGGGATAGACCGTCCGAAGTGCCGCCCAGAGCCCAAGGCCACCATCGCCGACCGCGACGAGCGGGGCGGCCAGACCGCGCTCGCGCAGGCTGCGCAGGACGGTGGCCCAGCTCTCGGTGCTCTCGCGATAGCCGAGCTCGAGGGCGAGCAGTTCCTTGGTCCCGTCCGCCCGGGCGCCGATCACGACGAGCAGGCACGAGTGCTCCGCCTCGAGACCGGCGCCGAGATAGACCCCATCCGCCCAGATGTAGGCGTAGCGATCGGCGATCGGGCGCTCCCGCCAGGCCCGGTAGTCGGCCTCCCAGGTGTCCTTGAGCCGGATGATCGTCGACGCCGAGAGCGGTGCCCTCTCGCCGAGCAGCTCGCGGAAGGCGGGCTCGAAGTCGCCGCTCGAGAGACCCTCGAGGTAGAGCCGGGCGAACAGGCGCTGGGTCGAGGCCGAGAGGTACCGTCGCCGGGGCAGGATCGCCGACGCGAACGGTGGCGCGTCGGGCGGCGTGTCCCGGACACGGGGCGCGCGGACCGGGACCGACCAGGTCCCGATGC
>CAKKSE010000200.1:0-1580 GCA_919903025.1 Nitrospiria bacterium
CCACCTTCTCCACGACGGACAGGAGCTGTTCGGGCCGGAACGGCTTTACGATCCACGCCTTGGCCCCCGCTTCCTGTCCCTGCTTCTTCTTCTCCTCCTGCGACTCCGTCGTCAGCATCACGATCGGCATGAACTTGTGGCTCGGGAGCTGTTTCACCTCCTTGATCAAGGTGATCCCGTCCATGTTCGGCATGTTGAGGTCCGTGATCATCAGGTGGATTTTCGCGCCGTTCAGCTTCCCCAGGGCGTCCTTCCCGTCCACGGCCTCGATCACGTCGTACCCCGCCGATTTGAGGGCCATGCTCACCACCTGGCGCATGGACGCCGAATCGTCTACGAAAAGAATCGTCTTTCCCATATCTGTCCTCCCCTTGCAACAGCCTGCTAGACCTGGATTCCCGCTTCCGCGGGAATGACAGCAAACAAATCCTCGACGCCGCTTTCAACAGCCCGCATCTCTTTCCAAAACCGGTTTCTCAGGCCCCGGCGGCCGCCCCTATCGCCGCGCTCCGTACGCCGAACCGGGCCATGAGGCGGTACGGGATCTCGTCGAGAGGCGCCACCTCGTCCGCGGCCCCCTTCTTGATCGCCTCCTTGGGCATGCCGAAGACGACCGAAGACGCTTCGTCCTGGGCAAAGGTGTGGGCCCCGGCCTGCTTCATCTCCAACAGCCCCGACGCTCCGTCGTCCCCCATCCCCGTCATGATGACCCCGACGGCGTTCCTGCCCGCGTACTTCGCCGCGGAGCGGAAGAGGACGTCCACCGAAGGACGATGGCGGGAGACGAGCGGCCCGTCGATCACTTCCACGTGGTAGAGCGCCCCGCTCCGCTTGAGGAGCATGTGCTTGCTTCCGGGGGCGATCAGCGCGAGCCCGGGGCGGACGCGATCCCCGTTCTGGGCCTCCCGGACCTCGATCCGGCAGAGGCCGTTCAGCCGCTTCGCGAACGCGGCCGTGAAGTGCTCCGGCATGTGCTGGACGATGACGATCCCCGGAAGACCCGGAGGGAGGACTTCCAGGACGTCCCGGATCGCCTCCGTTCCCCCGGTGGACGCGCCGATCGCGATCACCTTGTCGGTCGTCTCCGTGATCGACGGCGCGCTCCCTCGGCTGATCACGGCATCCGCCGTGAGCTTGGGGGCCACCTTGAGGGTCCGCGCGGGCCTCAGGCGGGCGCGGGCCGCGCCCTTGACGGCGTCGCGGATCACGACGGCGGATTCCTCCAGGAAGTCCTTCACGCCGAGCTTCGGCTTCGTGATGACCTCGACGGCCCCGGCCTCGAGCGCCCGCATCGCCGTCTCCCCGCCCTTCTCGGTAAGGCTCGAGCAGATGACCGTGGGGATCGGGTTCGAGCCCATGATCTGTTTGAGGAACGTGATCCCGTCCATCCGCGGCATCTCGACGTCCAGGGTGATCACGTCCGGCCGCTGGCGCTTGATCTTTTCCGCGGCGAAGATCGGATCGGACGCCTGGCCGATCACCTCGATGGAAGGGTCCTTCGAGAGAATGTCCGCCATCGCCTGCCGAACGACAGCCGAATCGTCAACGATCAGGACTTTGATCTTTTCCATGCGTCCCCC
>CAKKSE010000200.1:1680-6321 GCA_919903025.1 Nitrospiria bacterium
GAACGACAGCCGAATCGTCAACGATCAGGACTTTGATCTTTTCCATGCGTCCCCCGCGCGTCGTAGCATCCCTCAAATCCCCCCGTTCCCCCCTTTGACAAAGGGGGGAACGGGGGGATTTTTCTCCGATTCACCGCTTCATCGATTCCTTTCCACCCTCCCCCTGGCCCTCCCCCGTCCAGGGGGAGGGGATTCCCAACCTACACCCTTTTTCCATCCTCCCCCCTTGCGGGGGAGGAGAAAGGTGGGGGGGGATTCTTCACCCATTCACCGATTCACCCGCTATTTCTGATAGATCGACGGCCGCAGGAGCTTGAGACCGTCCGTCACGCCGTTCAGCGTCTCCGAATGGCCGACGAACAGATGCCCCCCCTTCTTCAGGACTCCCGCGAGCCTCGCCACGACTTTCTGCTTCGTCTCGGCGTCGAAGTAGATCATGACGTTCCGAAGGAAAACGGCGTCGAACTCCGGCATCCGGGGAAGCGGCTCGTTCAGGTTCACCCGCATGAACCGCACCGCCTGCCTCAGCGGCTTCGCGGCGCGGATCGTCCCTGCCTGGCTCCGCACGCCTTTCTCGAAGTAGCGCGGAAGGTATTCGGCCGGAATCTCGCCGGCCCGGTCGATCGGGTAGACGGCTGTCTGGGCCTTCTGGAGGACGACCTGGTCGATGTCCGAGGCGAGCACCTCGAATGGAGGGCGTCCGCCGTTCTGCGGCGCCCCGCCGAAGTGCTCCGACAACGTCATCGCCAGCGTGTACGGCTCTTCGCCCGACGAGCAGGCCGCGCTCCAGACGCGGAACGGCGTCCCATAGGCCGCGCTCCACTTGGACAAAACGCTCTCCGAAAGGAACTTGAAGTGCTGGGGCTCGCGGAAGAAGTGCGTCTCGTGCGTAGTGATGAGACCGATCATCACGTCGTACTCTCCCGACGCACGCCCCGGCCCCCTCGTGGTGTAGTCGAAATACTCCTTGTAGGTCGCGAGCCCGTAGTGCCTCAGCCGCTTCATCAGCCGGCCGGCCACGAGCGCCTTCTTCGCCGGCGCGAGCCAGACCCCCGCGTCCTGCTGCATGAACTCCTGGAAGAGCGAGAACTCCTTGTCGCTCAGGCTGTTCGCCGTGGACGTCATCGGCCCCGTGTCCCTGCGCGCCGCCGCGCCGGCCTCCATCTAGGCCGCGGCGAGCGAGCCGGACGACGCGGCCTGCGCGATGGCTGTCATCTCTTCGCCCGACAAGACCTTGTCGATGTCGAGGAGGATGATGAACTTCCGCTCCGTCTTCCCCATCCCCTGGATGAAATCGACCTTGATCTTTGCCCCGAACGGCGGGGGCGGCTCGATCTCATGCGGCAGGATGTCCATCACCTGCGAGACCGCGTCGACGAGGACTCCCATCGTCGTCTGCTCGCCGCCCAGGCTCACCTCGACGATGACCACGCACGAGCGGTTCGTCACGTCCCGCTTCGGCATGCCGAACTTCATCGCCAGATCGACGACGGGCACGACGTTCCCCCGGAGGTTGATGACCCCCCGGATGAAGTCGGGAACCATCGGCACCCGCGTGATTCCTCCGTACTCGAGGATCTCCTTCACCTGGAGGATTCCCACGCCGAACTCCTCGTCTCCCAGCCTGAACGTCAAGTACTGGCTCTGCTCCACGTCCAACGTCATCGTGTCCATGTCAGCCTCCTCTTTCCCGCCGTTTCTTCTCTTCCCGTTCACCGACTCACCGATTCACCCATTCACCGTTCTTCTCCTAGAACTTCTCAAAATCGCGGTCCCCCGGCTCAGCACCGACGGCGACGGCGTGCTCGGCCGTCTCGTGCGTTCCGTTCTCCTTGCCCCGCGCTTTCGCCCCGGACGCCCCGCGATGGGGCGACGCGGCGCGCGCCCGGCCGGTCTCCGCTTCCTTCCGGACAACGCGATGGGAAGCCGTCGCGCCGGCTTTTCCGCTCGCCGCGCCGTGCCCCGCTCCGTTCGTCTTGAAGAAGGAGACCGCATCTTGAAGGGTCTGCGCCTGACTCGACATCTCCTCCGCCGTGGAGGCCAGCTCTTCGGCGGCCGCGGCGCCCTGCTGGGTCACCTGATCGAGCTGTCCCACGGCCGTGTTGATCTGGTTGACCCCTGAAGCCTGCTCCTGCGACGCCGCCGTGATCTCCTGGACGAGGTCCGCCGTTCTCTTGATGTTGGGAACCATCTCCTTGAGGAGCGTCCCCGCGTGCTCGGCCACCTGGACGCTGTTTCCGGCCAGCCCGCTGATCTCCTGGGCCGCCACCTGGCTCCGCTCGGCGAGCTTCCGGACCTCCGTCGCCACGACGGCGAATCCCTTCCCGTGCTCGCCGGCGCGGGCCGCTTCGATCGCGGCGTTCAAGGCGAGGAGGTTGGTCTGATACGCGATGTCCTCGACGATCCCGATCTTGCCGGCGATCTGCTTCATCGCTGAGACCGTCTCCTGAACGGCGGTCCCGCCCTCCTCGGCCTCCTTCGCCGCCTTGACCGCCATTCCCTCGGTCTGCTTTGCGTTGTCCGCGTTCTGGTTGATGGACGAAGTCATCTGCTCCAAGCTGGACGTCGTTTCCTCCGTGCTGGAGGCCTGCTCGCTCGCTCCCTGGGAGAGCTGCTGAGCCGAGGCCGAGACCTGCTCGGAGGCCGTCGTCAGCGCGTCGGCCGAAACCCGGACCTCGCCGATCACACTCGAAAGCCTCTCGATCATCGCCTCCATCGCGGAGAGGAGCTGGCCCGTTTCGTCCTTCGACGTCGCCTCGACCCGCGCGGTCAGGTCCCCTTCGGCCATCTGGTTCGCAATGCTCACGGCCTGGGCCATGGATCTGCTCATGTTGCGGATCACGAGGACGGCCAGCGCCGCGGCGGCGAGCACGGCCGCAAGCGTGACGACCGAGTAGACGACCAGCACGGACCGCGCCCGCCCCTTGAGGCCCGAGGCCAGGGCGTGAAGGTCGTTCGAGAGCCTGGTCTCGACTTCCTTCATGAGGTTGATCTTGTCGGTCGCCGTCTTGAACCAGTGGCCGGGATCGACGCCGAACTTCCCGTCCGCAGCCTTGTCGATCGCGATCTTCCGGAGCTGCTTCACCTCTTCCACGGCCGGTCCCGACACGGTCTTGTGGTAGAACTCCCGGGCTTCAGGCGCCGCGAGCGTGAGGAAGGTGTCGGCATAGCTCTCCTGTGCGGCGACGAGCGTGCTGAATCTGTAGAAGACGCCAGGCTCGAACTTCCCGGCCGCGAACACGTTCGTGAGGACGGCCCGCTCGAGCCCGGCGTGCTCCTTGTCCTGGAGGAAGCCCGAATAGGCCGCGAGCCAGCGCGTCATCTGCCCCTCCGTGCTCTGCTTGGCGATCTGGCCGACCATCCCCAGGAAAGCCCCGTTCATCTCCGTGTAGTACCCGATCGCCTCGCCGCCCTGGATGGAGAAGGAGCTCACGGCGCTCCGCTTGGCCGAAAGGGCCGCGAGCTTGCTCGTGGCGGCCTCCAGGCCGGCCTTGAACTCGTTTCCGTGCCTGCCGGCGTCGAATGACTTGAGGAAGGCGTTCAGCTCGGCCGCTCGCTTGTCGGTCTCGCTCCTCTGCGCCGGCAGTTCGGAGGCGAACTTGGCCCCCTTGCTTCCCAGGAAGCCGCCTGTCATCCCGCGCTCCTTCTGGAGCTCGTGGACCAGGGCGCTGGTCTTGACGGCGAGGTCCGAGAGGATCTCGAGCGACGCCATCTCATTAGACTGGCGCCACTTGTCCCAGACGCTGCTCGTCGAGAAGTAGAGCAGTCCGGCGACCGGGAAAAAGAGCATGATAAGAAGCTTGTTCCGGATCTTAAGATTCGCCAGCAGAGACATCGGACTTACCTCCCGTTTCGGCCCCTCCTTGGCCGCGATTCGATGCATTCACCCCCACCCTGACCCTCCCCCCATCAAGGGGGAGGGGATTCCCATGTGGGCGGCCACGGAGGGCCGCCCCTACGGTTTTCTTTTCTCTCCTCCCCCCTTGTCCGGAGATCCCGGACCGGGACGGGGGAGGATAAAGGTGGGGGGTGGTTCTCCGATTCACCGATTCACCCATTCACCTTTCACTTCTCCTAGAACTTCTCGTAATCCGCGTCGAGAACGTCGGAGGCCGCCGCCATCGCCTCGTGCGTCCCGTTCGCCTTCCCGTTCGCCTTTGCCTTCGCCTTTCCCTTGGATCCTCCGGCGGCGGGCATCGATCGGGCGCCGTGAAGATGCTCCGCCCCGCGTGCCGCGCGGGGCTCGTCCCCGCCGCCCGCGTGCGCCTCGGCACGGGCCGACGGCGAAGCATGGGCCGCGGTCTTCTTTCTCTCGCCGCCCGCCGCGGCTGGCCCGGCCCCGTTCACCTTGAAGAAGCCGACGACCTGCTGGAGGTTCTGAGCCTGGCTCGACATCTCCTCGGCCGTCGACGCAAGCTCCTCCGAAGCCGACGCGTTCTGCTGGGTTACCTGGTCGAGCTGGGTCATCGCCGTGTTGATCTGGTTGACCCCGGACGCTTGCTCCTGAGAGGCCGCCGTAATCTCCTGGACGAGGTCGGCCGTCTTCTTGATGCTGGGCACCATCTCCTTGAGGAGAGTTCCCGCCCGCTCGGCCACCTGGACGCTGTTCGCGGCCAGCCCGCTGATCTCCTGGGCCGCCAC
>CAKKSE010000201.1 GCA_919903025.1 Nitrospiria bacterium
CGCACGATATCGTGCAAATCGGCGCACGAATTGGGGTGTTTACGGTTCCTTCTTGATGGCGAACTTCTCGAGACGATACTGAAGTGTCCTGTAGCTCATCCCAAGAAGGCGGGCGGCCCGGGCGACGACCCCGTCCGATTTCCGGAGAGCCTTGAGGATGATCTCGCGCTCGAACTCCTCGAAGGAGAAGCCCTCGTCCGGAATTTCAAAGTCGACCTGGCCGATCGAGATCGGGCGCTCCCGGATCTCGACGGGAAGGTCCTTGAGGTCGATCCAGTCGCCCGAGGAAAGAACGACGGCCCGCTCGATCGCCGACTGGAGCTGGCGGACATTGCCCGGCCACGGGAACTGGACGAGCCGCTCCATGGCGGCGGGCGTGATCCCGAGGATCCTTCGGTTCGGATTCTCGCGGTTGTGCCGGGCGAGGAAGTGCTCGGCCAGCTCGGCGATGTCGGTCCTTCGATCGCGCAAGGGCGGGAGGGGGATGACAAGCCCGCACAGGCGGTAGTACAAGTCGGCGCGGAACCTGCCGGTCCGCACGTCCCGCTCGAGGTCGCGGTTCGTGGCCGCGAGAATCCGCACGTCAACCGTGAGCGACGTGTTTCCGCCGACCCGCCGCACCTCCTTTTCCTGCAGGACGCGGAGGATCTTCGCCTGCATCGGCAGGGGCATCTCTCCGATCTCGTCCAGGAGAACGGTCCCCCCCTGCGCGGCCTCGAAAAGGCCAGGATGCGCGGCCGTCGCGCCCGTGAAGGCTCCCCGCTCGTACCCGAACAGCTCGCTTTCGAGGAGCGTCTCGGGGATCGCGGCGCAGTTGATGACCCGGAACGGGCCGCCCCGCCGCGGGGAGGAGAAGTGGACGGCCCGGGCAACGATCTCCTTCCCCGTTCCCGATTCCCCCGTGATGAGGACGGTGGAGGAGGTGGGAGCAAGCCGCCGGATCATCTGCCGGACCTCCTCCATCCGGCCCGAAGAGCCGACCATGTTCTCGATCCGGAACCGATCCTCGAGTTCTTCCTTTAGGCGGCGGTTCTCGCGGACGAGGCTGACGCGGTCGGCGGCGCGCCGGACGGTCAGCAGGAGGGCGTCCCGGTCGATCGGCTTGGTCAGGTAGTCGAAGGCGCCCTTCTTCATCGCCTCCACGGCGGAGGCGATCGTGCCGTGGGCGGTCATCATGATGACGCACGCCGATGGGTCTTCGCGGATCAGGGCGTCGAGAAGGGCGTCCCCGGCCAGGTCCGGCATCTTGAGGTCAGTGAGGACGACGTCGAAGGAATCGCTCCGGTACGCCTTGAGGGCTTCGCGTCCCCCTCCGGCCGTCTGGACGCGATATCCTTCGCCTGTGAGGATGACGCCCACGATCTCCCTCTGCGGGGGATCGTCGTCAACGACGAGAATCGACGGCATGAGCGACCGGCTCGGGGGGGGGCGGGGTCGAAGAGGCGCTTTCCGGCTCGCCTTCCGGAATGACGATGCGGACGGTCGTTCCCCGGCCGGGCGTCGAGTCGATCGAGATGTTCCCGCCGTGCTCCATCAGGATCTTCCGCGTGAGCGCGAGGCCGAGGCCGATCCCCGTCTCCTTCGTCGTGAAGTAGGGTTCGAAGACCTTGTCGATGTTCTCGGGAGAGATCCCGCCGCCCGTGTCGCTGATCGTGACGGCGGCTCCCTCCTCGACGGGGCCGGTCGAGATCTGGAGACGGCCTCCCTCCGGCATAGCCTGGAGGGCGTTGGCCATGACGTTGGTGAGCGCCGTCCGGATGGCGTCGGGGTCGAACGGGATGGGGCGCGCGCCCGGGTCGAGAGAAAGGACGATCTCCACGCTCTGAGCGCCGGCCCTCGCCTCGATCAGGGCCGTCAGCCCCGCGACGACCGCGTTGACGTCGCCGCGCTGTTTGACCAGCCGGCCCGGACGTCCGAACGTCAGGAAGTTGGAGACCATCGTATTGAGCCGGACGATCTCTTCCTTCATCTGCCCCAGGAGGGCCGCGTCCGCTCCGGTGGGGTCCGCGGCGCCCTTCTCCATCCGGGCCCGCAGGTGGTCGATCGTCAGGTTGATGAAGTTCAGGGGATTTCGGATCTCGTGCGCGATTCCGGAGGCGAGCTGGCCAACGGCCGACAGGCGTTCGGCCTCGTGGAGCTTCTCCTCGAGCCGGCGGTTGTGGCGGAGCTTCACGACCATCTCGTTGAAGCTCCGGATCAACTGACCCACCTCGTCGTTGCGGGTTTCGGGAAGGGTCTGGGAGAGGTCTCCGTCGGCGACCCGGCGGGCCGCCTGGACCACCTGGGAGATCGGCCGCGTGTAGCGGGTCGCGAGGTAGAGGGCCGCGACGGCGCCCAGGGCGAAGACGACGACGGTGGCGGCGATCCTCTTCGCGTTGTTCGACCGGATAAGGGCGCGGAAGTCGTCGAGCAGCATGACGATGTGGACGTATCCGATCTCCTCGTCCCCCACGACGATCGGGAGGATGACGTTGTAGCGCTTCTTCGTCTCTCCGCCGACGTTCTCCCCGAGCGTGGCCTTCACGATGAGCTCGGGCTCGGGAGCGGCCTTCTTGCCCACGTGCCGCGGATTGGTGCTCGCGATGATCTCCTCGTCCGGGGTGGAGACGACGGACACTTCCTCGATCCCCTTGGAGCGGATCTCGGGGACGTACTTCTGGAGGGCGTCGCTGTCGACGGCGCCGCCCTGCGTCAGGCGCTCGACGGAGACCTGGATCGCCCGGGAGAGGTTGTTCGTGTAGGTCGTCACCTGGCGGATGAGCTGAGCTTCGCTCGTCATGTAGACGAAAGAGAGGGAAGAGAGCGAGAGCACGGAGAGAACGAGAAGGATGAGAAGAAGCTTGGTCTTGAGGCCCAGATTGACGCGCACGGTTCGGCTGCTCCCTGAGAGTGTCCGCCGGCATTATAATGCCCCTCCGGGCGGGCCGCAACGTCCGCTTGGGCGCGGCCGCCCCCGTCCGCTATAATGAAGCCGATGGACGCGAAAGAGACCCCTTCTCAATCGCTCGACCCGGCGTTCGATTTCGCAGGCGCCTTTTCCCGGGACGAACTGCCCCGGATCCTTCTGCGCGCCCAGGCGGCGCGCGCGGCGGGACGATTCGTTTTCCGGGGACCGGGGGCGGAGAAGGTCGTCTGGCTTGACGAAGGGATGGTCGTCTTCGCCACGTCGAACGCCGCGGACGACCGGCTCGGGGAGATGCTGATCAGGGCCGGCATGATCACGCTGGACCAGTACGACGAGTCGGTCCGCCTCATCAAGGAGACGGGGAAGAAGCAGGGCGTCGTTCTCGTGGAGATGGGGGCGCTCACGCCGAAGGACCTCTTCAGCGGCCTCAAGTTCCAGGTGCGCGAGATTGTCGTTTCGCTATTCTCCTGGCCGGAGGGGAGGGCCGTCTTCATTCCCCCGGCCGAGGGGGAAACGCCTCCCATTCGAGTCCATTTCTCTCCGCGCGGCCTCATCCTGGAGGGGATCCGCCGCCAGGCCGACTCGGCGAGGCTCAGGCGCCGCCTCCCGCCGAGAGACGCCGTGGTCCGGCTGAACCGGGCAATTCTTCTCGAGGAAGGGCCCTCGATTCTCCTGCCGGAGGAGCAGAAGATCGTGGATGCGGCGGACGGGAGCCCGACCGTGGCGCAGGTCCTGGAGAGGGCGGAGGGGGACGAGACATCAAGGCTCAAGGCCCTGTACGGGATGGTCTGCGCGGGCCTTTGCGCGGTCGAGGGAGGAACGGTTGCCGCCGAACCCGAGCCCGCGCCGTCCCGGGAAAGCGAAGAAGAGGTCCGGGAGAAAGCGGTTTCTCCCCCGTCGCCAACTCCGGAACCGGGGGAACTTCGCGAGAGCGGGGCCCGACCGTCCCGGGAGGACAAGCCGGCTTCCGCCCTGCCCAAGCCTCCCCCGGTCCCGGGGGCTGCGTCTTCCGGCGCAGAGGAGGAGGAAGAGAATCCCGAAACGATCCGCCGGTTCCTCGAAGGAATGGAGGGGAAAACCCACTACGAGATCCTGGGCGTATCCGAGGAGACGGACCTCCGGGTCGTCCGCCGGGCGTACCTGAAGCTCGTGAAGCGGTTCCACCCCGACCTCCATACTCACAAGGGCCTCGAAGGGGCGAAGGGGGATCTCGAGGAGATCTTCATGCGCGCGAACACGGCCTACGAGGTCCTTTCGGACGAAGCCAGGCGGAAGGAATACGACCTGGATCGGTTTGGGCTGAAGGAGAGCGGGAAAGAGAAGGAGCAGCAGACCCAGGCCGCGCGAGCGGCCGAGCAGTTTGCGCGGGGGAAGGCGGAGATCGAGAAGGGGAACTTCTGGGGAGCGGAGGAGTTGTTCAAGTGGGCTGTCCGGCTCGATCCGACTCGGGCAAGCCACTACTACTTCCTGGCCACGGCCCAGAGCCGCATTCCAAAACGTCTGCACGAGGCCGAGGAGAACATTCAGAAGGCGATCGAGATCGAGCCTTCGCGGCCCGACTATCACGTTCTTCTCGGGCAGATCTACTTGAAAGGCGGACTCAAGGCGAGGGCCGTCAAGAAGTTCATGGAGGCGCTCAACTGGAATCCGAGCCATCCGGGGGCCTTGAAGGGGATCGAGGAGGCCGGCGAGGAGAAGCCGATGTCGGCGATCGAGGAGGCAGGCGGCGTCCTTGGCCGGTTTTTCGGCAAGAAGGAGAAGGGCTGAGCCACGGCGCGGGTGTTTGCTGTCCGAGACGGCCGGGATGCCCCTTTGGATTGATCCCCATACATTTTTTCTGGGTGGCGAGCCGTAAGTGCCGGACGAATCTACGGCTGGCCCGTGGCACGGCCTCTGCTTTGAGTTCCGCTGTCTTACATCCAGCGCCGGTTCTCCGGCCCATTCTCGGTCACCAACAGACAGGGAGGTTTACGATGATCCAATCACTCAAGAAGTTTCTTGTTTGCTCGCTCGGACTGGGGATCGCCGCGGGCGTTCTCGTTTCCCCGGCTTTCGCCGAAATCTCCGTCGGGCTGTTGCCCCGCCTTCCGGAGGAACAGATGATCAAGATGTTCACGCCGCTTGCCGCCTACCTGGAGAAGGAGACGGGAGAGAAGGTCAAGCTCGTCATTCCCAAGGATTTCCAGTCGTTCAAAGGGGTTGTTGCCCGCGGAGAGGTGGACTACGGCTTCGCCAACCCGCTGATCTACGTCCAGGCCAAGAAGGAGGGAGGCGCGACCGCGCCGCTCGCGATCGCGGCGGAGCCCGCCGGGGGGACGGCGTTTCGCGGGATTCTGATCTCTCGCAAGGGATCCGGAATCCAGAACGTGTCCGGCCTCAAGGGAAAGAAGATCATCTTCGTCGAGCCGGATTCGGCGGCGGGGTACGTGGCTCAGATGCTCATGCTCAAGAACGCCGGCCTCGAGAAAGGGCGCGACTACACGGTCCTCCCGTTCGCCGGCAAGCACAGCGAGGTTTTGAAGGCCGTGGCCGATGGGCGGGCCGACGCCGGCGGAATCCGTGACGGCGACCTGGAGATCGCGGCCGAGGCGGCGGGCGTGGCGCCGGCCGCGCTCCAGACGATCGGGACCTCCGATCCAATTCCCAACTGGGCCTTCTTCGCCACGCGGCGAGCCAAGGGAGACAAATCGGACAAGGTGCTTCAGGCCCTTCTCCGGCTCAAGCCGGGAAGCCAGGAAGCCTCCGCCATTCTCGGATCGGCCCGCTTGACCGGCTTCGTCAAGACGGATGACCAGGCGTACGAGCCGATGCGGCAGGCCGGGAAAGCCGCCGGCGTTCTGTAGCCATCCACCCCCGCGCGGGTGGGGGAACTTCACCCCTCGATTCCCCCACCCGCGTTTTTTTGGCCGGAGGCTTGTGCATGGCCGGAAAGACACTTAGGCTCCTTGCGCGGCTTGTCACGCTCATCTCCCAGCGCGATCCTCTTCAGATCGTCCGCGAGGACGAGGACGCGATGCTCTCGTGGCGTCTCTCCATCCTCAAGAACAACTCCCTCGACAAGACCCTGCCGAAGGGCAAGCGGTCGTCCTTCTGAAAAGCGTCCAAGGTCCGAAGTCTCAGGTTCAGAGGCACAGAGGTTCGAAGGCACAAAGGTCAAAACTCCGAACTCCGATCTCCGATCTCCGAACAGATCCGCCGCCATCCTTGACACTTCCATGTCGTTGAGGCTACTCTAGGCTTCGTTTCGTAAGCTCGCACCCCACATCGCGAACCCGACCTGGATGCTTCAGCCCAAGAACGCTTTCTCTCACCGCACTTCCGGCCGCGTCATCGTGCCCGCTCTCGTTCTGTCTCTCGTCATGCTCGCAGTGGGAGGGGGCGGGTACTGGTACTTTACCCGCGATCTTCCCTGGGTCGACGTCCTCAAGGATCAGAAGACCTATCCGGGGACGAAGATATACTCGGACGACAACGTCCTGTTGGGCGAGATCAAAGTCGAGAAAGGGTTCCCCGTTCCCCTCAAGAAAGTCCCGAAGAGCTTCGTTCAGGCGATCGTCGCCGTCGAGGATGCTCACTTCTTCCGCCACCACGGCCTCGACTACGTCGGGATGCTGCGCGCGCTCCTTACGAACATCTGGGCCGGGGGCGTACGGCAGGGCGGGAGCACGATCACCCAGCAATTGGCCAAGATCATGTTCCTGACGCCTGAGCGAACCTTCTCCCGCAAGATCCGCGAGGTGATCCTGGCGCGGAGGATAGAGGCGCAGCTGACCAAGGAGGAGATCCTCGACCTCTACCTGAACAAGATCTACTTCGGACACGGCGCATACGGTATCGAGATGGCCGCCCAGAGCTATTTCGGCAAGCACGTCGAGGCGCTCACGCTCTCCGAGGCCGCAGTTCTGGCGGGTCTTCCCAAGGCGCCGAACACCTACTCCCCCTACGCGGATCTGGACCGGACCAAGAGGCGCCAGCGGTACGTCCTGGACCGGATGGTCGAGGAAGGGTACATCACCACGGAAGAGGCGAAATCGGCTTATTCCAGACCGCTTGCCTTGAGGAACCTGAGAAAGAAGACGGACGTCGCCCCTTACGTCGTCGAGGCGGTCCGGAAAGAGCTCGAGGAACGGTATGGCCAGGAAGCGCTGTACCAGAAAGGACTGAAGGTCTACACGACGATCGATCCGGCGATGCAGCTTGCGGCCGTTCAGGCGCTTCAGGCGGGCCTTCGCGAACTGGACAAGCGTCATGGCTTCCGAGGACCGGTGGAGCACAGGGAGCCGCGGAAGACGGACGGGAAGAAGAAGGACGAAGACGAGACCGCTGTCGGCAAGACGGTCCTGCCCCTGGGAGATGTGATCACGGGCCGCGTGACGGCCGTTTCGGACGACGGCGTCTCGGTTTTGGCGAGAGGCGTCAAGGGGCGGATCCCGCCCGCCGGGATGGCCTGGGCGCTCGACAAGGTGAAGCCGGCGAAGGGCGAGAAGGTCCCGAAGGGAAAAAAGTGGCGGGCCGCTCCGGACCGGATCCTCAAGGCTGGAGACATCGTCCGCGTCCGCGTCGCCGGTCTTCCGCAGAAGGGGAAGGCCGCCCTGTTCGACCTGGAGCAGGATCCTCTTGTCGAGGGAGCGGCTGTCATCCTCGATCCCGCCACGGGATTCGTCAGGGCCATGGTGGGTGGGTTTGACTTCGGCCGGAGCGAGTTCAATCGAGCGCTCCACGCCCGGCGGCAGGCGGGCAGCGCTTTCAAGCCGTTCGTCTACGCGGCCGCGATGGACGCGGGGTTCTCGCCGGCGTCCATCATCATCGACGCGCCCGTGACGTACGACGAACAGAAGGACCTCAAGCCCGGCTGGTCGCCCGAAAACTATGACCGGGAGTACTTCGGCCCGACCCGGCTGAGGACGGCGCTGGCGTACTCGCGGAACATCGTGACGATCAAGCTTCTCAAGGAAGTCGGACTCAAGCCGGTGATCGGCTTGGCGCGCCAACTTGGGATCTCCGGTCCGCTTCCGGAAGACCTGACGCTGGCTCTCGGCTCAGGGAGCGCGACGCCCCTCGAGCTCACGGCGGCCTACGCGTCTTTTGCCAACGGAGGCACGCGGATGAAGCCGATCCTGATCCGGGCGGTCGCGGACGCGAACGGAGAGATCATCGAGAGCCAGGAGCCGCAGGGCGAGCCCGTCGTTTCGCCCGAGACATCGTACCTGTTGACCAGCATGCTCCAGGACGTCGTGGCCTATGGCACGGGATGGCGCATTCGCGAAGTCGGACGCCCCGTGGCGGGGAAGACGGGAACCACGAACGACTACATTGACGCCTGGTTCGTCGGGTACACGCCCAACCTGGCGGCGGGTGTGTGGGTCGGGTACGACAACGAGAAGTCGCTTGGACCGCAGGAGACGGGATCGCGGGCGGCCTCTCCGATCTGGACGGCCATGATGAAGGAGGCGCTCAAGGGGGTTCCCGTGGAATGGTTCAAGAAACCGCCGGGGATCACGGTTCTCGAGATCGACGCCGCCACGGGGCTCCTGGCTTCGTTCGACTCCGAGGAAACGATTCCGGAAGCCTTCAAGGCGGGGAAAGAACCGACGCGGGCCTCGACGCGGGCGGACCGAGAGGCCCTGGAAGAAGCGGCCAGGAACGAGTTCGAGGCCGCGGCGGAGAGGGAGAAAGAGCAGGGGAAAAAGGAAAAGAAGCCCCCCCGCCGGGGCCAGCGACAGGCCCGGGAGGACCGGGACTGATTTGACCGGCCCCTTTCCGTGTGATATGGTTTGGACCGTTGGCGGATAGGCTCTGGCTGACCTTTCACGGACGGGAGGCGCGATATGATTGCGAGACTTGCGAAGGTTTTTGCCGTCGTTCTCTTCCTGGCCTCAGCCGCTCCGGCATGGGGCGCCGAGGAAGGAAAGCCGGACCTCTTCGAGCAGGCGAAAGCGGCCTACCTCAAGAAGCAGTTTGGGAAGTCCGCCGTGCTTCTGGAAAAGGCCGTCGCGGCGAGTCCCAAGGACCCCCGGTCCCAGTACTTCCTCGGGTACTCCTACTACAAGACCCGCTCGTTCCCCAAGTCCATGGCCGCCTTCCAGAAGACCTACGACCTCGACCCCGCATACTCCCCCGCGAGGAAGTAGGTCCCACGAGAGTAGGGTCATATTGTCGCCCGCGGCCAATCCATCCGATGAAGCCCCTCCGCGATGACCAGATTCGACGAATTGGAGAGATCTGCTCGCGCCTCGGAATCGAGCTTGCGGTTCTCTTCGGTTCAGCGGCGCGCGGGGCCGCCCGGGCAGATTCGGACGTGGATATCGCTCTCCCGCACGGCCCTGATCGCCCGGTGGCACTGGGCGGGGGGATTGGGAGACGCGGGGGAGAAGGCGGAGGCCGTACCAGAAGTCTCCCACAAGATATATTGAGAAACGATGTCCCTCTTCCTTGAGGGAGAGGGACCTTTCAATCAGATCCCAGTTGGCCAGGAGAAACGGGTGAGGTCAGGCGACCCGGAGCTCGCGGACGGGCACCCTGATGACCTCCGTAGCCCGTTCCTGGGAGCGGACGGCCTTTTCCATCTCCTTTACTACATCCGCCTTGAAGTATTCCTCGCCGCAGACTTGGCAGACGCCGGCCGGGACGTTCTTCAGGACGGCGACCAGATCGCGCCCCCATCGGTAGTCAACCGTGATCCGCTCCTCGACGACCTCGCCGCCGCAGAAGTGACATCGATGATAGGTTCTCTCCCGGATCATGTGCGTCGCCTCCTGAACCCCTCCGCCCACCGCTCAGGGCTCTTTGACGGGTCGTACACCGTGATCAGCAACAACTCGCCCGGATCTTGCTTCAATGCACAGACCGCGTGAACAGGTCTCGATCCAGCGAATCCGAGGGCGAGGAAACTCGCCCCCCTTGGATCATCCGGGCAGTCTTCGATGACCTCGCATCCCGCCAGGGCTTTTTCCAGTTCCTCGATGGTGATTCGGTCGGCTTCGCGCTCCCGCTCGGCGTGTTTGGAAAGGGTATATTGCCCCGCCGCAACAAGCTTTCGGATTTCTTCCGCTTTGTCCATGAGTGACTATTCGAAATGATACCTCATGGAACCCATGAACGCAATGCGCATGGCCTTTTTGGGGCAGACGCTGGAGTGGAGGAGGGTGCGGTGGGGGGCAGATATCCAAGGGGGCGGGCTACTCCTCTTCCTTCTCCGAAGCTCTGGCGGCGCGGTTGTAGGCCCAGTGCTCGATCTTCTTGATCTGCTCCTGCATCGTGACGGAGAGAGGCACGGTCCGGTCGAGGGCGATCATGATGTCCCTCTGCTGGAGGGGCCGCTTCTCGCTGAACGCCTCGAACATGGCGCTCACGACCGCCTGCTCGATCTCCGCCCCCGAGAACCCCTTCGTTCCGTGGGCCAGGAGGTTCAGGTCGAAGTCGTCCGGGTTGTTTTTTCGCGTGGACAGGTGGATCCGGAAGATCTGCTTGCGCTCCTCCTTCGTGGGGAGGGAGACGAAGAAGATCTCGTCGAACCGGCCTTTCCGGAGGATCTCCGCGGGGAGGAGGTCGATCCCGTTGGCCGTGGCGGCGACGAAGACGAATCCCTGCTTCTCCTGCATCCAGGTGAGAAACGATCCGAGGACGCGCGACGCCGCGCCCCCTTCCGCCTTGAACCCCTGGACGGAGATTCCCGCCTCGATCTCGTCGATCCACAGGACGCACGGGGCGACGGCCTCGGCCGTGTGCGCCGCCTTGAGAAAGGCTTCCTCCGGGGAGCCGAACGTGCCGCCGTAGATCCGCGCCATATCGAGGCGGAGAAGGGGAAGGTTCCAGAAGGAGGCGATCGCCTTCACGAAGAGGGACTTTCCGCACCCCGAGATCCCCGTCATCAGGACGCCCTTGGGGAGCGACAGGCCGAACTGCCGCGCTTCCTCGCTGAAGAGGGATTGGCGCTTCACCAGCCAGTCTTTTAGCATCTTCATCCCGCCGATGTCCTCGAGGCGGATGCCGGTTTCCGCGAACTCCATGATCCCGCTTTTCTTGATGAACTGCTGTTTTTCCTCGAAGATCGTCTTGGGGACGGACGCGTCGATCTCGTTCTTGCCCACGAGGGCGCGGCGGAACGCCCGCTCCGCTTCCGGGTAGGAAAGGCCCAGGGCGGCGACGAGAATCTGCTGTTTGACGTCGGCGGGAAGGGAAGCGAGAGAGGGCGCCAACTGCTTGTTGGGGGAGGCCGTCCGCGTGAAAAGCGCCTCGAGCTCGTCCGGTCCCGGCAGTCCCATGTCCACGACGAGCGTGATCGTCGTCAGCTCCGCCGGAAGGTGGAGGGTCGGAGAGGAGAAGACGAAGCACGAGTAGGTCGGCCGGAACCGCTGGTAGATATCCTTGAGGCGGCGAACGATCTCGATGTCGGACAGAATGCGATGGTGGAGGTCGTGGTAGAGATAGAACGCGACCTCAGAGCGGCCCGCGGCCCAAGCGAGGGCCTGCTCGGCCTCGCGCGGCGCCCCCTCGAACGGTTTGCCGCCGAGCGTCACTCCGTCGGAGAGCGTCCAGCGGTAGAGGGGAACGGGCTTCGAGAAGGCCCTGCCGGCGAGGTCCTGCAGGATCGTCTCGATCCGTTCGTCCCCTTCCGTGACCGCGCAGATGAGGGGCGTGCGGGCGACAATCGAACGATGGATCTGCTCGGCGGGAGTGGGCATCG
>CAKKSE010000202.1 GCA_919903025.1 Nitrospiria bacterium
GTGGACGTCGAAGGGGATGATGCCAGCGTAGGCAGCTTATTGGATGGAGAGGAACCGCGTACCCGCGAATTGGGAGCGCGCGAATGGGCTGCCATGACGCCGCATGGCTGAAGCCGACTAATCTCCGACGATTTCGTTCAGTCCCTCAACCACCTTCGCCAACTCCTCGGGCGCCGCCCTGCCCAGACGTTTCCCGATGCGCTCGACGGCCAGCGTCCGTATCTGGCTGATCTTCACCCACGAGCGTTTCGGAAGGCCCTCGGCTTTCAACTCCAGTGTAAGGGGGAAGGCCGCGCGCTGAGGCTGGCTTGTCAGGGCAACCGCAATGACGGTGCCCGAGCGCTCGTTGAAGATGTCGTGGCTGACGATCAGGACTGGCCGCAATCCGGCCTGCTCATGGCCGCGGCTCGGGTTGAGATCGGCCCAGCGGATGTCCCCCCTCAGTATTCGGGCCACTCGCCAAGGTCCTCCGACATTCCTTCCTCCGCGAGGGCCTTCTCGAAGAAGGTCCTGGGGACGTTGTTTCGAAGGTCCTGGGGACGTTGTTTCTATCTATGCTATATGTTCTCGTTCTGCCCCTCCGCTCTTTCGATCGCATGAGTGATGCTTGACGTGTTCACACCCAAATCCGCTTGTCAAGTACAATGCATAATTAGAAACAACGTCCCCAAAGTCTTCCAGGGATTGTTGAAATCTTCGCATCCTCCCCCCTGGAGGGGGAGGATGAAGGTGGGGGGAAGATCCCTCCCTTTGGCAAAGGGAGGTCAGGAGGGATTCCGAAGACCCGATGTCCATCCCATTGTGGAATCCTCCCTCGCCCCCTGCCTGGGGGGAGAGGGGAGGGTGAGGGGGTAGCGGCCGAATGAACGCACCCGGCGCATTGACCGAAACGCGGACTTCTGGTAGGTTTTCATCAAAACCGCCCAGAAAAAGTTTGAGGCCCCATCCCCTCAAGGAGCCAGGAACGATGCGGTTGCAGTCCCTCTCAGAACCGCGCTCTTTAT
>CAKKSE010000203.1 GCA_919903025.1 Nitrospiria bacterium
GCCGCCGCTCTTCTCATTCTCCTTTCGGCCGGGATGTTGTTCGTGAATGTGTCCCTTGTTCATGAGGGCCAGCCGGCGCTCCAGGGCAATGAATCCCTCATTGCCCCCCGCGATCAAGAGCGATGACCAGTCGGCCTGCCTCTCCATCCCCCTCGAGAGGGCCCGCTCGACAGGCAATAGAGCGAGGGAAAGGACCATTCCAATCAGCAAGAGGAAGGGAAGTGCGGCTGGATCGTCCGGCCTCGTGATTCCGAACCATTCCCGATTGGACGCCGTGCGAAGAAGTATCCCCGCAAGCGTAAGACCGGCGAGCGATGAGGCTGTCGCAAGCGCGATCTGGATCCAAAGGTGCTTGCGGTTCCAGTGCCCGAGTTCATGCGCGACGACCGAGACGGCCTCATTGAGCGTCATGTCCCGCAACAGCGTATCGTACAGGACGATCCTCTTCGTCCGCCCCAAGCCCGTCACGTAGGCGTTTCCCGCGCGTGTCCGGCGAGATGCGTCCATCACGTAGACGTCTTCGACGGTCATCCCCGGATCACGAGCCATCGAAACGATCCTTTCGCGCAAGGGCGACTCGGGCAGCCTGGCGAACGCGTTGAAGAGCGGAGCGATCATGACCGGCCCGACGATTGTAAGGGCCAGAACAAGGATCGCCGATCCGGCGGCCGCCGGAATCCACCATGCCTCTACCCGTGAGATCGCCGCGAACAGGGCGATGGTCAGCGGGATCGCGATTGCTCCCGTTACGAGCAGTCCCTTGACAGCATCGAGAGCGTATCCCCCCGGCGTTTGGACGCTCAGGCCGAGTCGGTGCGGGATAACGTACCCCCTGTAGATGTCGAGCGGAAGGTAGAGCAGAAACGAGAGAAGACCCAGACAACCGGCATACAGCGCGACGTTCAGCCACGGCCGTCCGCCGGAAAGGTGGGCGGAAGCGTCCCTCAGCGCGCCGGCTCCGCCGGAGACCAGGAAGACCGCCAGGACCGCCGGTCCGAGCAGCAGGCCGACAATTGCCGCCGCGCGTCTTTCGTTGATGTACGCCTTTCCCTGGGCGATTTCATCGGGAGAGAAATGGTCCGACGCGATCGCCGCCGGCCACGCGCCGAAGAACCGGACCTCGCGTCCGCCTCCGGTCATGACCCAGAACACGGCGCCGAACATCAAGACCGACAAAAGAAGCGGCAGCAGGATCGCGGCTTGACGGCTCATTCTCTTCCCGGCCCTCCGGAGCAAGTCGGTCGAAGCATATCGACCAGCCTGGAAGAGATGCAACGGTTCTTTTCCGGATTCGCATCGCGCCGAATGCGGGTCACCTCCACACGTTGTCGTTTGTTCACTCCGCCCGTTTCCCCCCCACCTTGATCCTCCCCCGCAAGGGGGGAGGACAGAATGAAACGGGATCACCGATCTTCCAAGTGCTTGGAGGAAGCCGGCAACAAAAACAATCCCCTCCCCTTTGAAGGGGGAGCAACTGTGTTGAATGTCAAGATGTCTGAG
>CAKKSE010000204.1 GCA_919903025.1 Nitrospiria bacterium
CACCGCCCGCGCGACGACGATCCTCTACCGGTTCCTCTCTCCCGCCGGCATTCCACCGGAACGGCTCTCGGCCGGGGGGTACGCGGAGTACAGGCCGGTGGCGGGCAACGAGACGCCGGAGGGACGGGGCCGGAACCGGCGCGTCGACGTGGTCCTCATCAGCGGTGACATGGCCCGCCAGGAGCCGGGCGCGTTGACGGAAGAGGAACGAAAGGCCGCCGAGAAGATCGTTCCGATTACCGAGCTGGGGGGTAGGATTGAAAGAAGAAACGGGGAAGCGGAGAACCGGGGAACCGGGGAAATGCAGAACCGGGGGACTGCGGAAACGGGGAGGCGGGGAATCGGAGAATCGGGGAAGCGGAGCGCCGGAGAGCCGGGAAGCGGGGAAACGGGGAAGCGGGGAGGGGGCGGATAGCTCGGGGGGTATTCTCCGTTTCGCCGTTTCTCCCCCTCGCCGATTCCTGTATGATTTTTCCATGCCGCCGATCGTCGCCTTCGTCGCCGCCGGTTCGAACAGCGGGAAAACGACCCTTCTGGAAAAGGTCATCCCGATCCTCACCGGGCGCGGCCTCCGCGTGGCGGTCATCAAGCACGCCCACGAGCGGTTCGACATCGACCACCCCGGCAAGGACTCCTACCGCTTCACGCAAGCCGGCGCCGAGACCGTTCTCGTCTCCTCCCGGCGGAAGATGGCCATGATCCGGCTGGTCACGGACGAGCGGCCGCTCTCCTCCCTGCTCCCGTTCGTGACGGACCACGACATCGTTTTCATCGAGGGGTACAAGCGGGAGGCCGAGTGGAAAATCGAAGTCCACCGGGAGGCGACGGGACGGCGGCCGATGTGCCTTGACGACCCTTCGTTCAAGGCTCTTGTGACGGACGGCCGGTTCGACGTATCGATTCCGGTCTTCCACCTGGACGACGCCCCCGGCGTCGCCGACTTCATACTCCGGTCGTTCGGCTTGTAGGGCGATGGGTCCGAGGATACTCCAGGCACAGAGGCACAAAGGGACAGAGGTCCGAACTCCGAACTCCGAACTCTGAACTCCGAACTCCTAACTCCGAACTCCGAACTCCGAACTCCGAACTCAATCACCGTCTTTCCTGGCCACCCAGCCACCCAGCCACCCAGCCACCTAGCCACCCGAAAAGATCCTCCGCCCTCCGATCCACACCTCTCTCGGGCGGGCGCCGCCCTCGGTGAAGATCAGCCCAGCGATCATCTCGTCGGGGCGGCTCTCCGAGCCGGCGGTCAGGCCGGGCGGGACGTCGTAGACGCAAAAATCCGCTTCCTTTCCGGGGGAGAAGTCCCCGATCCTGTCCCAGAGGCCCAGCGCCTCGGCGCCGCCGCGCGTGGCTGAGGAAAAAGCGCGCTCCGGCGTCGTGTCGTTCGTATAGAGCATGTCGCGCATGGTTTCCCAGAGGGAGAACGAGGGGCCGGCCCCGACGTCCGTTCCCAGGCCGATCGTGACATCGTGGTTGTCCAGCATGGAGAGGTCCATCCGGCCGCTCTTCAGGAAGAAGTTCGACGACGGACAGTGCGCGACGGCCGTCCCGGTCCGGGCGAGACTCTCGCAGTCCTCGCCGGAAAGATGGATCGCGTGGGCGACGATCGTACCGGGGGCGAGAATCCCGTGCGAGGCGTAGACGGCCGTGTAAGACCGGTCGCCGCCGAACAATTCGGTCACGCGCCGGACCTCTTCCTCGTTCTCCGCGAGGTGCGTCATGATCCGGCATCCCGTCCGTCTCGCCGCTTCGGCGGCGGACGCGAGAAGAGCCGGCGTGCAGGAGACGGCGAAGCGGGGCGTGAAGGCATAGAAGAGACGGCCGTGTTTTCCTTCCCATCGGGCGGCGGTCTCTTCGCAAGCGGCGAGAGCCTCCACCCCGGCGCGGAGGTCCGGAGGCGTCTCGCGGTCCATCAGGGGGTTTCCGATGACGGCGCGGATGCCGGCCGCTGACGCCTCCTCGAACGCCGCGTGGGCGGCCTGGACGTGGCAGGAGGTGTAGGCCGCGACGGTCGTCGTACCGTGAGCAAGGAGCGACTGGAAGGCCCGGCGGGCCATATTCCGGGCGGTCTCCGGATCGGCGCAAGCCCGCTCGGCGGGGTAGACGTGCCGGTCGAGCCACTGGAGAAGGGGGAGGCCGTACCGTCCGCGGGCGTCGATCTGCGGGATGTGGAAGTGGGTGTCGATCAACCCTGGAACGAGAAGAGCGGGCCGGTGGTCATGGACGCGCGCCTCCGCGGAAGGCTCGCGCCACGGACCGACCGATTCGATCCGCCCGCCAGGTCCGACGCCGATGGCTCCGTCGGCGTAGTATTCGACCCCATCCGTCCCGGATGCGTGGAGGACGGCCGCCCGGTGAACGTCAGTCATGACTCTTCATCCCCCAAAAACCGAAGTTCATCCACCGCAGAGGACGCGGTGGAACATCTTTTCGCGCGGTTTTGATGCTCTCCCATCCGGCGAGACATGGATTTGTTCCAAGTTCTTGAACTCCTCCGCGTTCTCTGCGTGCTCTGCGGTTCAACTGCTTTTTTCAGGTTCATACAACGGGACGATCTCGAACCGCCGGACGTCCACTAGGCCGCGATCGGTCAACCGGAGCTCCGGAACCACGGGGAGGGCGAGGAAGGAGAGGTGCATGAAAGGGTCCGAGAGGCTCGATCCCAGGATCGTCGCCGCGGCCTTGACCAGCGCCAGCCGGCCGGCGACGACTTCGGCGTCGCGGTCGGACATGAGGCCGGCGATGGGGAGCGGAAGGGTTGCGGCGATCCTGCCGTCGTGGGCGGCGCAGAGTCCGCCGCCCGACCGGACGAGGTGTCGGACGCACGCCGCCATGTCCCTGTCGTTCGTCCCGACGACGATCAGGTTGTGGCTGTCGTGAGCTACAGTGGACGCGATCGCGCCCGCTTTGAGGCCGAACCCCCGGACGAAACCCAGGCCGACTCGTCCGCTGGCCTTGTGGCGTTCGACGACGGCGATCTTCGCGATGTCCCTTCCGGGGTCGGCCGCGGCGAGGCCGCCCGCGACGCTCGGATCCTCCAAGATGGACCGCGTGAGGATCTGTCCGGGGACGATCTCGATCACGCGGATCCGCCCGGGGCGGACCGGAACGAGAAGGCGGTCGATGGAGAAATCCGCGACGCGCATCGCGCGCCGGGCGGGGAGAACGGCCCGCCTCTTTTTCCACACGGGCCGGCCGTTCGCCGCCGCGAGACAGCCGCCCTTGTAGACGGCGCGGACGCGGAAAGTCTCGAGGTCCGAAACGACGGCGAGATCGGCCAGACAGCCGGGGGCGACGGCCCCGCGGTCGGAGAGGCCCATGTAGAGGGCGGGGTTGATCGTGGCCATCCGGACGGCCGTGATCGGATCGATTCCCGCCGAGACGGCCCGCCGGAGGTTTTCGTCCATATGCCCGCGGTCGAGCAGGTCGTCGACGTGCTTGTCGTCGGAAACGAGGAGGAAGCGGGAGGCCGTCTCCGGCGTGACCAGGGGGGCCAGGGCAGAGATGTTCTTCTCGGTCGTTCCTTCGCGGATCATGATCGTCATGCCGAGCCTCAGCTTTTCCCGGGCCTCCTCGATCCGCGTGCACTCGTGGTCCGAGCGGATTCCCGCCGCGACGTACGCCGACAGGTCCTTGCCGGAGACGAGAGGGGCGTGGCCGTCGATCCGCCGGCTGTGCCCGGCGCGGATTTTCCGGAGGACCTCCGGGTCCCCCGAGAGGACACCGGGCACGTCCATCATCTCCGCGACGCCCAGGACACGCGGCCTGCGAAGGGCCTTCCGGATTCCGGCGGCCGTGACTCTGCCGCCGGCCGTCTCGAAACGGGTGGCCGGAACGCAGGAGGAGGCCATGAAGTAGACGTCGAGGGGAAGTGACCGGGACGAGGAGATCATATAGTCCAAGCCGGCGAGGCCCATGACGTTTACGATCTCGTGCGGATCGGTCAGGACGGTCGTCGTGCCCCGCGGGACCACGGCGCGGGCGAACTCGGGGATGGAAAGGAGCGTCGACTCCAGGTGGATGTGGGCGTCGATGAACCCGGGAAGGAGGATGTCACCCCCCAGGTTGACCCGCCTCCGGCCCCGGTACGAGCCGATTCCGGCGATCGTCCCGCCGGCCACGGCGACGTCTCCTTCGAGGACCTCGCCGGAGAAGACGTTGAGGTGCCGCCCGCCTGTGAAGACGAGATCCGCCGGTTCGAGCCCCCGTGCGACGCGGATGATCCGTTCCAGCCCCATGCCGGAAGTATCCGAGGTCCAATCAGGCGGGTCAAGGCGTTTGTGGGCACGGTGGAAAGGAATCTATTGTCGCTTGTTCCCTGCCTGCGGCAGGCAGGCCTCGGCCTGTTCCCCCCCACCTTTATCCTCCCCCGCCAGGGGGGAGGAGGGAATGAGACGGGAACGCCGATCTTCCATTGGCTTGGAGAAAGCCGGTCAATAAAGCAATCCCCTCCCCTTTGAAGGGGGAGCAACTGTGTTGAATGTCAAGATGTCTGAG
>CAKKSE010000205.1:0-5939 GCA_919903025.1 Nitrospiria bacterium
GATGTTCCGCGGCCCCATCCAGCAGTCCAACGGCTGGTGGAACGGCCAGGCGCTTATCACGCTGAACATGATGATGGACAACATCGACCGCAAGGGCGGCTACATCCCCGGCCACAAGGCCTACGGCGGGGACGTGAAGAATCCGGTCAAGCGATCGGCGAAAGGCGTAACCATCGATCGCCACAAATCCAAGTACCAGGGCAAGAAGGCAACCTCCACGCGCCCATGGTACCCCCTGGCGATACGCACGGTGACCAGCGAGTTCTTCTCGTCCGTTCGCCTCGGCTACCCGTACCGCATCAAGGCCTACCTCAACTACTACAACGATCCGGCCTACACCCAGCCGCTCAACTGGCCGGTGATCGAGGCGTTGCTGGACTCGAAGGCGATGCCGCTGACCTTCAGCATCGACGCCTACATGGGCGAGACCAGTTCCCTGTGCGACTACGTGCTGCCGGACACGGAATACCTGGAGCGCATCGGCGGGTTCAAGACCTACCCGCCGGTCAAGACGCGCGTCGGCGGGCTGCGACAGCCGATGGTGGGCGCGCTTGACCCCAAGACGAAGGCCTACCGCGGCATCCACCCGGACGTGCAGACCGCCGACGACACCCTGATCCAGATCGCCATGCGCTGCGGCCTGCCGGGCTTCGGCAAGGACGGCGGCGGCCCGGGCGTGGATCTCTACAACTCCTGGCAGTTCTGGAACGAGTACTACAAGAACGGCGACTACAAGGGCGAGCCGGGGATGACTCCGGACAGCCGCCTAGTCAAGCTCGGCGGCAAGTTCGAGAACCCGGGCAACCAGTATGTCGGCGACTACACGCGCTTCCCCGGCGGCCGGCAAGTGCGCGGCCTGATGGCCTACGCGTCGAACGTGGCGGCCAACAAGAACAGCATGACCGGCAAGTACTACGACGGGCTGCCGATGTACCGCACCATCATCGACTGCAAGGAGCAGCCGCTCGATCCAGCCCTGTGGAAGGAGTACCCGTTCCAGCTGCACACCCACAAGGACGCCTGGCACACCCAAACGCGCACAATGAACAACCTGTGGCTGGCCTCCATCAAGCCGCAGAACTACGCCGAGATCAACCCGGCGGATGCGCAGAAGCTCGGCGTCATCACCGGCGACTGGGTCAAGGTCAAGTCGCCCTCGAGCAGGCACATCCCGTTCGTGGATGTCTCGCTGGGCGACGGCTGGTACAAGATGCAGGTGCGCGTGACGAGCCGCATCCGCCCGGGCGTCTTCTCCGTGAGCAACTCCTACGGGCGCTGGGGCGCCGGCGGCAAGCAGTGGGCGGCGAACGGCAAACCGCAGTTCTACGACGAGCGCATCGCCGCCGGTTTCAGCGTAAATCCGCTCTACATGGCCGACCCGGTTCTGGGCGACCGCATCCTGATCGATCCGGTGGCGGGCGGCACCCAGAGTTACGGGACCCCGTTGCGCGTGGAAAAACTCTAAGGAGGCCGTCATGAGTGAGAGAAGTCCCATCATTCCCCGTGAAGCCGTCGACCGGTCCTTCGCCAAGCAGGGTCCCAAGCAATACACACTCTGGGTCGACATCGAGCACTGCATCGGCTGCAACGCGTGCACCATGGCCTGCAAGGCCGAGAACAACACGCCGGTCGGTGTCGATTACAACCGCGTCATCGAGATCGAAGAAGGCACCTTCCGCGATGCGCGGAAAAAGCCGGAGGTAGGCGTAACCTTCGTGCCCATGCCCTGCATGCACTGCGGCAGGCCGGCCTGCCAGGCGGCCTGCCCGGTGGGCGCCATCACAAAGCGGAAGAAAGACGGCATCGTCCTCATCAACAAGGACAAGTGCATCGGCTGTCGCTACTGCGCATGGGCCTGTCCCTACGGCGCGCCCCAGTTCAACCCCGAAGCGAGAATCATGGAGAAATGCACGCTCTGTGTCCATCGCATCGAGAAGGGGCAGCTGCCGGCGTGCGTCAATACCTGCCCCGCCAAGGTTCGCTTCTTCGGCGAGTTGAACGAGCTGACCCCGCTCATGCGGGAGAAGCAGGCGCGTACTCTGAACATCACCGTCTCGGGCGCCGACACCAATCCCAGCGTACGCTACACAACCACGAGGTAGCGGATTGTGGAGACGGTCAACAGCATGGACATGGGTGCCAAGATCCGGCCGCAAATGCCGGCAGGCGTGGAGCACGGCTTGTGCTCCCGCTTCCGGACCACGAAGTCGCACTGTACTTCGTGTGCGGTCGTGTGCCCGGTTCCAGGCGCGGTTCGGTTTGCCGAGCAAGGTGCCGAATTCACCGACGCGTGCGTCGGGTGCGGCGCCTGCGCATCGGCCTGCCCGAACGGGGCGATCCGTCTGGAGAAAAACGATCCACAGCTCGCGGAACGCATCCGCAGCCGGGTGCGGCCGGGAGAGGCTTTCCGCGTCGCCTGCCCCCGGGCGGAAGGGAAGGTGGACCTTGTGTTGCCTTGCCTCAGCCGGCTGACGGAGGCGCTTCTGCTGGAGCCGATTCGAGGCGGGGCCGCGCGCGTGGAACTCCTCGATCCCGGTTGCTCGGGTTGCGGGCTGAACACGGCCGCTCCCCAGTGGGAGAGAGCGCTGTTTCTCGCGCAGGCACTGTGCGAATCGGCGGGTTTCACCGCCAGCCGCGTGGGCCGGGTTCAGGTGTCGGTCGGCGAGCCACAGGAGATTCGGAAGGCTTCCGAGTCTCCCAACCCGCGCCGGGCGATGTTCCGGGCCATTGCCCAGAAGTGGAAGGAAACTGTAACTGTCGTGGCGACGGAGACCGGGCAGAAACCGGCCGAGGCATTCCGGGACGCCGTGCAACGGCATCACGGGAATCCGAAACGGACGGATCTGCTGCAAGTGCTGAGCGCTCTCCCAGGCGCCGAGGCGAGGTCGAAGTCGCTTATCGCCAGCGGATTGCCGCTCGCCGATGTTGAAGTGGGCATTCAATGCGTTGGCTGCAACGTCTGCGAGACGCTTTGCCCCGTGGGGGCGCTGCGCCATCGCGAAGCGAACGGCGTCTACGCCCTCGATTTTTCCCCCGCACTGTGCACGGGTTGCCGTGTCTGCGAAGCCGCGTGCTTCTATCAAGCCATTCACATCCGTGAAACTGTCGAGCTGTCCGTGCTGTTCAATCAGCCGAGCGTCACGCTTATTTCCGCACCACGGCAAACTTGCCGGGCCTGCCGCGAGAGCTTCCTGGGCAAGGCATCGGAGTTCTGCCCGTCGTGTCTCGCGAGCGGCGACCGCCGTGAATCGATTGCGCGGCGCTTCTTTCTCGGAGGAAATCAGAGTGATCAACTCTAAGCAAATGCAAACCGTTGCCGCCGGGCGCGCGAGAACTTATGCCGTGCTCTCCGCGCTCTACGCGGCCCCACCTACCGTTGATCTGACGGAGATGATCCGCGAAGGCGGACTCGTCCAGGACGGGCACAGCCCTTTCGGCGCGGCGGCGAACGACCTGACGTTCTTCTTCCGGGAAGCCGCCGGTGGAACGCAACTCGAAAACGAGCTTGCGGCGGAGCATACCCGGCTTTTCGTCCTGCCCACCGGCGTGGTGCCGCACGAGGCCTTCTACGTCGATGAAAACCGGCGATTGGGCGGTCGCGTCACCATCGCGGTGCAGCAGTATTACGAGGCGGCGGCGGCCCAACTGACCAGCGCATGCCTGGATCTGCCCGACCACATGGGGGTCGAACTTGAGTTCATGAAATTCCTGTGCGACATCGAGGAACAGTTCTGGAAGGAGCCCAACCGGGCCGGATTGCAGAAGTCGCTGGCTTTCCAGAACACCTTTCTCTCCGAGCATCTGTTGCGCTGGCACAAACCGCTGTGCGAGAAGGTTCTCAACGAAACCCATTTGGACATGTACCGGGCGCTCGCCCGCCTCACCATCGAGTTCCTCGAAGCCGAGCGGGCATTTGTGCCGGAGTTGACCAAGGAAATCTGTTCCGAATGGAGGACAGCATGCGTATCCGGATCGTAACTTTGGGGTTCCTGGCGCTCTATTCGACCGCCTGCCTTGCGCAGGAAGCCCAGTCGCCCATCGACTGGCCGCCCAAGGCCGTCCCCAACCAACAAAAAGGCAAGGTCCCCGACTCTGCCGGCAAGAACCAACTCTGCCTCGCCTGCCACGGGTACATCATGGACGTGAAGACGGCGCGAAAAGATATTCCTAACCTGCACCGCCTGCACCTGGGATCGAAGAAGACGGCCTACGAGGGCAAAAATCGCGATTGCCTGACCTGTCACGAGATGTGGACCCGCGCGGAAAACGCCAGCGAGAAAGAGGGCTGGTTCCTAATGGCCGATGTCTACCATCCCAATTCGGCACATTCTCCTGCAGGCGTGTGGAAGAAATTGATCGTACGCCCCGGCGCGGACATGAAGACGACCCGCGTCGAGGCGTTGCGGACGGCGGAGCCCTACCCGTACAAGCCGACACTGAAGCGGCTGGTTTGCGCGGAATGCCATGGGCCAGACAGCAAGATCAAGACGTTCTACGGAGCTCCGCAAGCAAGGAAATAACATTACTGCCGAAAAGCCTGTCGTCGCTTGGCGAAGCGCCGGGCGAGACGGGGCCGTAGGCATAAGCAGGGAAGGTTATGCGGATACGAAGCGCCAATAGGGCCCGCCCGTGGGTGCCGGGACTGATCGCGGCATGCCTGATCGTCGGCAGCGCCGCCGCGGCGGCCGGGCAGTCGCCGCTATCGGGAGAAAAAGCGCAGCCCCAGGGCCAGTCCCAGCGCACGGCGTCCGGGAATCAGGAAGCCGAGACGGAAATCCTGCGCCGGCTCCAGGAACTGGAAGCCCAAGTCGCCCAATTAAAGGCGGAGACCGCCCGGCTTCAGGCGGAGCTTCTCAAGAAAGAGCAAAAGCCCGGAGGCACGCAGCCGGACGCTGAGTCTCGGCAGACGCCGCCGGCGGCCAAGGGTGCAGATGTCGATGAGTGGGCCGAGCCGGAAATCGCCAAGAAGCCGGAAGGGCGCGACGAGGAAGCGCGCCGACGCCTGCTCGTCCTGGAGACCCAGGCCCGCAAATCCGCGTCCGAGGCGGCCAAACAGCAGGAAGAACAGAAGGACAAGGTCAAGTTCGAGTTTTCCGGCAAGTACAAGGCGCAAGTCAACTCGCGCCACAACTTCAATCTGAACAATCGACTCCAGCAGTGGAAATACGACAATGCCACGTTCGTCGACCAGCGCTTCTCGCTGCAAGTCGATGCCTCCTACGAGGCGCTCCTGACGCGGCTGGTGCTCGACAAGGGCAACTTCACGACGGACTGGAAAGAGGACAGCGAGGGTACGCTGGAGCGCTGGGGACAGTTCCAGACGCTCGATTCCCCGCTGGTGCGCGAGCTGTTCGTCCAATACACGGGTTCTTTCATGATCCGGGCCGGGCGGCAGAGCTGGGATGTCGGGCAAAGAATCGTCCTCGAAGGGCCGATGGACGGCATCCGCCTCCAGTATCCTTTCGGGCAACTGCCGTGGGGGCAGACCACCCTGTCCGCCGGCTACATGGCCGTCGCGGGCGGCTGGGGCAGCTACACCAGCTTCAACGCCACGGGCGAACGGCTGGGCGGCAACCGCCAGGAGGTATTCGGCGCCTCCAACAGGCTGGACGCCTACTACGCGGACCTCGACATCCGAGCGTCGCGCTCGTTGCGCTTTAAGCCCTACGTCCTGAAGGCGGCCGATCGCGGCGGGTCCGGCGACGCCGACCTGAACCTGGACAAGGACTTCAACTCGGCCACCACACCGCGGGACGCCAACTTCCAGCCGTTGTGGACGGGTCTCGCCGTCTCCGCGGATGCCGCGCCCTGGAAGTTCGACGCGGAGGCCGTGCTGCTCACCGGCGATTACGCCGCGGATCGTAATCTGCGCGCAAACGCGCTGTTGCTCAAGGCGGCGCGCGATTTCGGCAAGGTCGGATCCTTGGCGAATCTTTCGG
>CAKKSE010000205.1:5949-10932 GCA_919903025.1 Nitrospiria bacterium
CATTTTCAGCGAGGACATCCGCGCCGGCTACTACTTCTGGGACAGCAACCTCGCAAACATCACCTACCTGAGGCTGGACACCACCCTGGAGCCGCGCAAGGGCCTGAAAGTGACGCCGTCGCTGTCGCGAATCTGGACTACGAAGGAAGTGTTCGAAGGCCGGGGGCCGATCTTGGACTGGAGCCGTGGAACGGCCACATCCACCATCACGACAAGGGATGTGGGATGGGAAGCCGACCTCAACGTGACCTATCCGCTATACAAGCATTTGGATGGTCTTGCTTCCCTCGGCTACTTCCGCCCTGGAGCAGTCTACGCGCTGCCCGACGGGAGCGATCCCAAACCCGCTTACGAGTTTGTGCTCGGCGCGGAGGTCAAGTTCTGATCGTGAACAGGAAGGTGAGCGTGGCAATCGATTTGAAATCTCATGGATGCGGAGGAATTTGAACCTTTTTTTCACCGAAGGGCAGGTCCGTCATGAAACGTCTGTTGGTTGCGGTTTTTCTGATGTGGGGCGCTTTTGCATGGGCGGATGAGGGATCGAGCGTAAGGGTCACCCAGAGCGACGGCAGCGTCGAGGTCAAGAGAAGCGGCGCGCAGGACTGGAAGCCTGCGAAGGAGGGCGATGTCCTTGATCGCGGCGACCGCCTGGTCGCCAAGGACAAGTCCGGGGCATTGCTCTTCTGGTCCAATGGCAGCATGGTGAAGCTCTACCCCAATACCGAGATCGAGCTGGCGGGCGTGAGCTTCGATCTTGAGAAGAAGATGGAAAAAACGATCCTGGACCTGCACAAAGGGCGCCTTTTCATCAAGGCGCAGGTGCCGGAGCACCTCTTCACCGAGTTCAAGGTGCGCATGGGCGAACTCGACGTACGCACCCAAGGCGCCGAATGCGCCGTCGCCCACGATGCGGGGAAGAAGAGCTTCACCGTTTGGTCCCTGATCGGCCGGCTGGTCACGGACGTGGGTACTGATCGCGTCAGGATCGACGACGGCCAGAAGGGCACGATCACTGCCGGGGCCAAACCGGAGCGGGACGCCGTCAAGCCCATGGACGACAAGACCAAACAGTCCTTGGCGAAGGTCTCCAAGGATATGGGCGGCAGCCTTCTCGCCGAGGAGAGCTCCGGGGCGATCGGCGGAAAACTCGTCGCCAAGATCGGCGGCGTGGCCAACCGCCGAGGCAATGCGCCCTACAAGGTGAACTTCAAGGCCGTGGTCGGGGGCGGCAGCGGAAAACTCAAGTCCATCGCGTGGGATTTCGGCGACGGCGAATCGGCCTCAACAAAGGAAGCGGAGCACGTCTTTACCCAGGGCCTGTATATCGTGATTCTGCGGGTGGAAGACGAGAACGGCGAGAAAGCCTCAGCCCAGACGGGCATTTCGGTCGAGGTGGATTGCGGCTGCTGATCGCTGGGATATTGTGCGCGCCGAGCCCATCCCTCCCAAGAACCTCAAGGCGCTTTCTTCGACGGGAACCCCCTCCGCACCCGCACGCAGAACAACCCGTGGCTCCTGGAGATCAAGCCGATGAACCCCCTCATCGTGAATCCCGAGACGGCCCGGAAGTTCGGCCTTAAGGACGGGGGACCTCGGACGCCCTTCTCCGCCCGACCAAGGCGGATCCCCTCTCCGGCCAGGCGATGCACAAGGAGAACTGCGTCCGGCTCGTCAAGGCCTGATGCCAAGCCTTAAGGCGGCGGGCGCGTCATATCCGCGCCCGCCCGGCGAAGCGGCTCGATGTGATTCCGCTTGACCGACCTGGCGGCTTCCGCGGTGTAATAAACGTGCCGGGTCAGCGGCGATCCGCGGGCGATAGGTCCTCCCTCTCCCCCTGGGAGAGGGATAGGGTCCCAACTCCCCATTATTCACTCACCCCTTCATCAGAACCAAGGATGGTCTCATGGACGAGTTGCGGATCCCCTCCACGCACCGGTTCTCCCTGATCCCCGCGCGGGCCTCCTCCGCCATTTTCATCCGCGGTTCCACTTCTTTTCAGCAAGTCCTCTGCTTTCACCTCGCATCCTCGACTCCGCCGGTCAAATGGGTTGAAGAACCCCACCTTGAAATGGGGAGAGGCGCTCTCTTCATGGCTCCACTCGGGCGCCTTTGACTTGGCTCGACTGGATGTACGTCTGATGAGACACCCATGGCCCGCGAATGGAACGCCTTTCCTACATCGCACACCTCGGTGGGACGGGAAACCACGCGAAATCCATAGGCCTTCAATGACGGCATGATGCCTGCTTGTGGATCAGCCCCGATCCGATCGGGGCTGATCCGCAAGCCCACGCAACCGAACAGGGAGGTTCCCAGATGAAAAAGCTCGGCCTCTCTGCCTGAATCTTACAACCACTCGGACAAGGAGATCCTATGCCGTTCGCTCTAACCAACCGTCGCGTCCGCATCCCCAGCACCGGAGAGGTATTCGGGACCGGCTGGCTGCCCCCTGTCATTGATCCGCGGGACTACACGGCGGAGCACCCCCGGCTCAAGCCGATCATGGACAAGGTCGCGGAGAAGCTCAAGGCACGCAAGTCCGCGGCCCTTCAGGCCCCGCCGCCGTCGGTCGATCTGCGTCCGTCGTGCAGTCCGATCGAGAACCAGGGCGCGCTCGGCTCCTGCACCGCCCACGCCGCCGTCGGCGTGGTTGAATACTACGAGCGGCGAGCGTTCGGCAAGCACCTCGACGGCTCACGCCTGTTCGTTTACAAGACCACCCGCAATCTGCTGAGCGTCACGGGTGACACCGGTGCTTGGCTGCGGAATGCGATGGCCGCCCTCGTCATGTGCGGGGTCCCCAACGAGCGTTACTGGATGTACACCGATCGCGACCCCGATTTCGATCTGGAGCCGCCGCAGTTCGTCTACGCGGTCGCCGACAATTTCGAGACGCTGAAGTATTTTGCGCACGACCCGCTGGGCAAGAACATCTCCCGCCATACGGCGCTGGACAGCGTCAAGAAGTACCTGGCCGCCGGCATCCCGTCCATGTTCGGATTCTGGGGCTACGGTTCCTTCGACAGCGGCGACAAACCCGGGCACATCCCCCTGCCGACGGACAAGGAGCTCGCCGGTGACCCGGACTGGGGGCATGCGATCGTCGCCGTCGGCTACGACGACAACCTGAAGATCACCAACAAGGCGTCTAACAAGACGGCGACCGGGGCGCTGCTGATCCGCAATTCCTGGGGTCCGACCTGGGGACAGGCCGGCTACGGCTGGATGCCCTACGACTACGTCCTGAAGGGAGTCGCCATGGACTTCTGGTCCCTGCTCAAGATGGAGTGGGTGGACACCGACCAATTCTTCGACTGATCGGCGCGCGCGCCCGTCGGTCGAAGAAAATGGATGGCTTATCAGTTTATTAAGGGGGAACAACATGAAACTCGTCATCGTCGGCGGCTCGGCCGGCGGCACGTCGGTCGCCACGCGCGTGCGCCGCGCCAATGAGTCCGCCTCCATTACCCTGTTCGAGCGCACCGCGCACATCGCCTCCGCCTATTGCGGCCTGCCATACCACGTGGGCGGCGTCATCGCGCAGCGCGAAACTTTGCTTCCAGTCAACCCCGCGGAACTCGCGCGCCGCCACCGCCTCAACATCCGCACGCGCCACGAGGTGCTCGCCGTCAACCGCCCGGCGCAGACGGTCACGGTGCGCGATCTCGCCGACGGCCGGATATTCGAGGAACCCTACGACAAGCTCGTGCTGGCCACCGGGGCCGAGGCCCATCTGCCGGCGTTGCCGGGTATCGAGCTGCCCGGGGTGTTCGGCCTGCGCAACCTGCCCGACCTCGACCGCATCATGGACTGGGTGAAAACCCGGCCGGTGCGCCACGCGACGGTCGTCGGCGGCGGGTTCGTCGGCCTCGAGCTTGCCGAGAACCTCGTGCGGCGCGGTTATGCCGTCAGTCTGATCGAGGCCGGGCCGCGGCTCATGCCTGCGCTCGACCCGGAGTTCTCGCGCCTGGCGCTCGACCATACGCGCGCACACGGCGTGGACGTGCGGCTCGGCGACACGCTCGCCTCCATCGCGCCGCGCGCGCGGTTGCGCGCGGCGCTCGCCCACGGCGAGACGCTCGATACCGATCTTGTGCTGCTCACGCCCGGCGTGCGCCCGGCGAACGCGCTGGCGCGCGCTGCGGGTGTCGCGCTCGGCGGGCGTGGCGGCATCCTTGTGGACGAGCAGATGCGCTCCAGCGACGCGGCCATCTACGCAGTCGGCGACGCCATCGAGGCGCCGTGCGCGGTCACGGGCGAGGCCGTATGGGTCCCGCTCGCCGTGCCGCTCAACCAGCAGGTGCGCATCCTGGCGAGTGCGCTGGCCGGCGAGCCGGCACGCTACCGCGGCGCGCTCGGCACTTTCGTGTGCCGGCTATTCGACCTCACCGTCGCGGCCACCGGCCTCACCGAGCAGCGGCTGCGAGCGCTCAGCCGTCCGTTCGAGCAGGTGCTCATCCCCGGCACGAGCCATGTCGGTTTCTATCCGGACGCGCAGACGCTCTACCTCAAGCTGCTTTTCGACCCGCTCGACGGCAAGCTCCTCGGCGCGCAGGCCGCGGGCCGGGCCGGCGTCGACAAGCGCATCGACGTACTCGCCACCGCGCTGACCGCCGGCATGACCGTCTACGACATCGAGGCGATCGAGCTCGCCTACGCACCGCCCTACGGCGCGCCGCGCGACGTGGTGAACCTCGCCGGTGCGGTAGCGACGAGCTTGCTGCGCGAGAAAGTGCGCGGCGTCGCACCGGCCGCGCTGCCGGCCGCGTCCCGCGACCTGTTCGTGCTCGACGTGCGCACGCTCGAGGAACACGAGTTCGGGGCCATTCCCGGCGCCGTGCACATCCCGGCCGATGCCGTGCGCGAACGGTTGCACGAACTGCCTCGCGACAAGCCCATCGTGGTGAGTTGCCAGATCGGCGCGAAGGCCCACTCGGTGACGCGCCTGCTCAGCCAGCGTGGTTACAAGGCGCGCAACTTGAT
>CAKKSE010000206.1 GCA_919903025.1 Nitrospiria bacterium
GAACGGGCGAACAAGACCCGGACTCGCCCGTTCTCCCATTTCCCCGCCGTCCTCACGCTCCCGCCCGCGGCAGGCTCCAATGTTCCGAAACCGCGGGCCGAAAGTGACGTGCCGGCGGACGCGCGTAAGACATCGTTGACTTCCTTGCCCGCCCGTCCCCCCGCCCCCTCACCCTTGCCATCTCCCCCTCCGCGGGGGCGAGGGGACTCCGTTGCGAGATTGCCGGCGGCATTCCCGCCGTCCCTCCAAAGCCAGATGTTCACAGGCCGGCCGGGCTCGCCCATTCCGACGTACGGCAGGCGGTCGCCGGCCTCGCCGTACTTCAGGGGAAATTGAAGCGCGGCCGCATCGGCGAACGTGTCCGTCGTCCCTTCTTTGACGTCGGAGCGGTCCGGATCGGCCCACTCGACAAGGAATGCGATCCACGTATCCGCGTGGATCGCCCGGACGGCGGCGGAGCGTTCGACGCTCTTCTCGGCCCGCGGCTCGGTCGCCGTCTGAGGATAGAGCCGGACGGTCAGCGGAGCCGCGTTCCCGAACCGCCCGTCGCCGGGGTCCGTCGGCATCTCGCCCGCCACACGAGCCGCGGCAATCAACTCGCCGTTCCTGGCCAGCACGGAAGTCGGGTCCCCCTTCGCCCGCTTCGCCCCCTCGGCGGGAGCCGTGCTAACAAGAAGCGCAAGAACACCGACGGCCCCGATCACGCAGGACACGGACCTCTTATCTTTTCCTCCTCCCCCCTTGCGGGGGAGGACCATCCTTTCTCTTTCTCCTCCCCCCTTGTCCGGAGATCCCGGACCGGGACGGGGGAGGACCGAGGTGGGGGGGATCGACACCAACGCTTCCCTGATTGCTTCAAGAACGGAACGCATCTCCGTCAAAACCTGATTGTCCCAGAACCTCAACACGCGATAACCACGAGAGACAAGCCGCGCATCCCGGCGAGAATCGTATGCTTCTTGCTGCAAATGCTGACCTCCGTCGATTTCCACGATCAGCCGCCTTTCAAGACATGCGAAGTCGGGGGTCAAGCCTCCCGCCCATCCTTCCCGATTCACCGTATTTTGAACATCTCCTCCTGCCGGTACGCGATCAGGATGTCCATGAGTTCCGACTCTTCCCCCCGCGCCTTCTTCGCCCGTTCCGTTTCGAGGAGCGAAAGGACCTCCCCGACGCGCGGCCCGAAGAGCTGAGCAAGGAACTCGACCGGGATGCGCCCCTCGTCCGTCACCCTCCACTCGGCATCGTACTTCGGGGAAGAGAGGGGCGGCACGTAGTAGACGTTCGGCTGTGTCCCGAAGTCGGGCCGGAGAGGAAGCGCCGCCTTCCACTTGACCACGATCTTGTGGACCGGCCCCGCCTCGTCGTCCAGGAACCCGACGTGCCTGATCCGCCCCACGCACTGCTTCGCGCAGGCGGGCGGAATCCCCTGCTCCACACGCGGATAGCAGAAGATGCATTTCTCCGACCGGTTGAACAGGGGATTGAAATAGACCTTCTTGTAAGGGCAGGCGGCGACGCAATGGCGGTAGCCGCGACAGCGCGACTGGTCCACGAGGACGATCCCGTCCTCTTCCCGCTTGTAGATCGCGCCGCGCGGACAGGCGGCGAGGCACGCGGGGTTCGTGCAGTGGTTGCAGATCCGCGGGAGATAGAAATGGTACGAGTTGGGAAACTCCCCCGCCCCCTCGTCCTCGTCCCAGTTCGGCGTCCAGGCGGGGTCGTTCGCCGCTTTGAGCCACGGGTCGGTCCCCGTGAAGAGGGCGTTCTCATAATTCATCTGGACGGGCATCCCGTAGTCGTTCGCGAGCGACGGGATCTTCCCTTCCTTGAGGATGGACCCGTCCCATCCTCCCCCGGACTCCTGCCAGTTCTTCGGGTACCCCTTTCCGGGCGCGGTCTCGACGTTGTTCCAGTACATGTAGTCCCTGCCGTTCCGGTTCGTCCACTGGACCTTGCACGCCACGGTGCACGTCTGGCACCCGATGCACTTGTTGAGGTCCATCACCATCGCGATCTGGCGTTTGCTCATCACTTCAAGCCTCTTGACCGCGGAGACCGCCGAGATCGCAGAGAAGGAGGCCAGTATGGAAAATCACCGGCCGGAACTGACCCGCCTTTGAACGGCCGAGGTCCCTCCTTTCGGCCCGATCCTCTGCATTCTCTGCGTCCTCTGCGGTTCATAAGCGGCCTATGCCTTCTCCACGTCCACGCTCGATTCGTAGGCCATCTGGTTGCCGTCCCACTCCGCGCCGAACTTCAGGTGCCCCCATCCGCCCGCGAGCTCGAGCGGCGACAGAAGCCCCGCCACCGGCGCGTCCATCCCGGACTTCCCCTTGAACTGGTGCGGCTCCCACGCGTGGTCCATGAAGAGCGCGTGCGGGGGCGTCCCGGGATGGATCTTCGCCATCGCGGCGAACTCCCCCACGTCGTTGAAGACGCGCACCCGGTCGCCGTCCTTGATCCCCTTCCTCTTCGCCAGCGCCGGGTTCAGATAGACGTACGGCTCGCTCCGCTGGAGGCGCATCATGTACTTGTTCGACCGCCAGGTGGAGTGGATGCCGTAGCGCGTGTGGGGCGAGACGAACGCGAGCGGATATTTCTTCGGATGGAGCGGCGGGCGCGCCGTCGGGACGGCCGCGCCGAGTCTCAGAAAAACGTCGTGATCGACGCAGAACGTCTGCCGGCCGGAGAGCGTCGGGTACGGGCGCTTGAGATGGACCTGCTCCTCGAACGAGTGGTACGGCTTGTCCGTGTAGAGGGGCGACGTAAATCCTGCGTTCTCGTTCAGGACGATGAAGCCGTGCCGGACCGCCTCCTCGAACTTCCACGGCTTGAAGGCCGGCACGTTCTCGATCAGCCACTTCACCACGTCCTGGTCGGTCTTCACCTTCCCGTTCATCGTGAAGTCGTCGTGGAGCGCGTCGAGGTCCCGGACGACGGGCTCGTCCTTCCCCTCCCGCTTCACGGAGAAAACCGGATCGGCCAGCTTGGGAAGCCCCCGCTTCTTCGCCGCGCTCTCGATCCCGACAGCGAGAAGTCTGCAGATCTCCCACTCGCTCTTCGCCTCGCCGACGGTTTTGAGACCGGGCGGCGGGACGATGAGGTTCGCGAAGCGGTGGTAGCCCACTTCGCTCCGGATGTCCCATCCCTCGTAGTGGCTCTGGGCGGGGAGAACGTAGTCGGCCAGCTCGGCCGACGAGTCCATCCGGAAGTTGACGTTGACGTAGAGATCGGTCCGGTCGAGGACGGCTTTCTGGTAGTGGACCTGGGCCTTGTTCCGGCGGAACATGTTGTCGCCGAAGAGGATCCGCCCCCGCGGTTCGCCGAACCAAGCGAGCCATTTCTTCTCCCGGCTCTCGTCGGCGATCTTGATGACCTCGGCGGGCGAGACCCCCGCCCGCTCGGTGAACTCCTTCTCGTCCGAGTAGTGAGTCTTGAACGTCTCCCACATCCGCCCGGACATCCACTCGGAGAGGACGCCGGAAGCGAACCGAGCCGGTTTCGGATTGGAGAGAGGGCCGATCCCCCCGAGCGACCACTGGTGCTCCGTGTCGAGGCCGCCCGTCTCGGCCGCGTGGCCCGTGAGGGCGCATGCCAGCGCCTGCCCCCAGCACGCGAGCACGCCCCATGCGTACTTGTGGAGCGAGAACCCGATCGTGATCCCGGCCTTCTTCGCTTTGGCGAATTCGCGCGTAAGCTTCACGACGACCGAAGGGTCGATCCCCGTGATCTTCTCCGTCGCCTCCGGGGAGAACTTCTCGGCCTCGGCCTGGACGCGCTCGAAGACGGTCGTAACGGCGATCGGCTGACCGTCCTTCCCCTTCACCTCGAACGATCCCGTCAGGGCCGGATCGATTTCGCTCAGGCGCAACGTGTCCTTCGCGTGCCCCATCGTCCCCAGGGCCTCGGCGGGCGCGTTCTTCTTCCGATCCCAGAAGTAGAAGACGTTCTCGCGGGGGAACTTCTTGAGGTCCGAGTCGCGGAGGAGCCGACCGCTGTCCTTCCGGACGAGGAACGGAAGGTCCGTCTGCTCTTTGATGAACGCCTCGTTGACGAGCCCTTCCTTGAGGATGACGTGAACCATCGACATCGCGAGGAACGAATCGGTCCCGGGCTTGATCGGAATCCAGAGGTCGGAGTGAATCGCCGTGGACGAGTGCTCCGGCGAGATCGTGACGATCTTCGCTCCGCGATATTTCGCCTCCCAGAGGTAGTGGGCATCGGGGATCCTCGTGACGTTCGGATTGATCCCCCAGAGGATGATCTGGTCCATCTCGAACCAGGCGTCGAGCGAGTGGCCGACGTTCGGAATCCCGTAGGCGATCGAGGCGCCGGTGAACATGTCGCCCACGGCCGAGGACGGATAGAGGCGGACGGAACCGAGGAGCGAGCCGAGGCGGAGCGGCCCCGCGCGCCGCCCCTGCGAGACGATCCCCGTCCCGGCGTAGACCATGAGGCCGCCCGGCCCGTGTTTCTCGAGGATGTCGACGACCTTCTCCGAGATCTCGGCGACCGCCCGGTCCCAGGAGACTCGCTCCCATTTTCCCCCGCCCCTTTTTCCCTTTCTCTTCAGCGGATGAAGGATGCGGTCCTTCTCGTACATCGCCTGCGAGTTGATCGCCCCCTTGTTGCATCCGCGGGGGTTGGCGTCGGGAATGTGGGGATTGATTTGAGGGTACTCTGCAAGCTGTTCCTCGCGCGTGACGATCCCGTCCTTCGCGTAGACGCGCCACGCGCAGTTCCCTTGGCAGTTGGAGCAGTGGAAGGCGTACCCCTGCGCGTCGCCGACCGTCGCGACCCGTTCGTTCCGGTAGAGGTCCTCCCACGCGCGCGACGGCGCCTCGGGCGGCTTGGCCTTGAGCGCCTTCCGGTCGCGCTTCTTCCGCGCCGCTTCGGCGGGAACGGGCACGATCGCCCCGATCCCCGCCACCCCCGCACCCTTCAGGAACTTCCGCCTGGTCAGCATCTCTGCCTCAGATCTGAATTGCCCGAGTCACCAAGCCATCAATCCGCAGATTTCATGGATTTCCGCAGATTATTCTTCGTTTTCCCCAAGAACTGCAGCCTTTCAAGGAATCAGGGATCCGTGTAATCTGCGCAATCTGTGGATCCCTTCGGCCTTCACAGATCCACCGTTTCACCGACTCTTCTTCACCCCCACCCAACCCTCCCCCGTCAAGGGGGAGGGGGGTTCTCCATCTACTCATTTGTTCTTATCCTCCCCCCTCGCGGGGGAGGATAAAGGTGGGGGGCGATTCACCGATTCACCCATTCACCCATTCACCGGCTCTTGATTCACTTCGCGATCGGAAGCCTCGGGTCGCTCGACCAGTCCTCCCAGGACCCCGTGTACTCCCGCACTTTCTCGTACCCCAGCATCTTGAGCACCATCGCCACGTCGGTCGAACGGCCGATCCCCGTATTGCAGTAGGTCACGATCTCCTTGTCCCGGGTGATCCCGCGAGACTCGAGGTCCTTCCGGATCTCGTCCAGCGGCTTGAGCGTCTCCAGGCTCCCCGACATCCGCGCCCACTCGTAGTGGACGGCCCCGGGCACGTGCCCGCCCCGCGAGGCGCCGCCCTTGACCTCCTCGCCGATGAACTCCTTGAACGACCGGGCGTCGAGGATCACGACGTCCTTCCGCTCACGGTTCTTCTTGACCCACTCCGTCGTCACAACCTGGTCGAGGCGAGGCTTGGCGGCGAACTTCTTCTTCGGGACTTTCGGGACGTCCTGCGTAACGGGGCGGCCCTCCTTCATCCACTTCCGGAACCCGCCGTTCAGCACGCGGACATTGTCGTGGCCCATGTGCTGGAGGACGAACCAGACGCCCGACGCGGCCGGCCCGTCCCCCGCGTCATAGACGACGACGCGCGTCTTCGCGTCGATCCCCGCCGCGCCGAAGGTCTTCTCGGCGTCGGCCGCCGGGAGCGGCGAGCCGCTCTTCCGCCGCTCATCGAGCTTCGCGAGGTTCGTGTAGAAGACGTTCACGGCGCCTGGGATGTGCGCCCGGGCGTAAGCCGCCTCGTCCGCCGCGTCGATAACCCGCACGTCCGGCGCGCTCATGATCCGCGCCAGTTCCTCCGCCTCGATGAAGAGACTCTCCTGGCCCGCCTCAGCCCCGTCAACCGGAACCACGGCCAGGAATACAGCCGCCACACACAAACTCCCCAGGATCCTTCTCACGGCTGTCTCCCTCTTTTTCACCAACTCTCTCACCCCCACCCTGTCCCTTGTATCTTGTCCAAGGGGACCGGGTCATAGACAA
>CAKKSE010000207.1:0-8228 GCA_919903025.1 Nitrospiria bacterium
TCAAGCCTTGTCGGGAGCCGAATCTTCCCCCGATGACCGATCGAGGTCGAGGTACGTCCCGACGCCCGGAATGTGCGTCTCCTCGGCTTTCGTCAGGGACCCCATCTTCTGGATGACGAGCTGGATCCGGTCCACGCCGTCGCGGATCAGCTCGAGACCGTGCCGGACCTCGGGCGAAAGGTCCAAACGCCGAAGGAGAAGCTGCGCTTGTCCCCCGATGACCGTGAGGGGATTGTTGATCTCGTGGGCGCACGTCGCGGCGAGACTGATGATCTTCCTCAGCGACTCGCTCTCCCTCCGCTCGCGCTCGAGATCCGCGACCCTGAACTGGACCTCGACCCGGGCCCTCAGCTCGTTCGGATCGAACGGCTTCGCCAGGTAGTCGTGCGCGCCAGTCTCGAGCCCCCGGACCCGCTCCAGGACGTCCCCGCGGGAGGAGACGATCAGGACCGGGACGAACCGCGTTTCGGCGCGCTCGCGGAGATACTGGAGAACACGAAGACCGTCAAAGTCGGGAAGGACGAGGTCGAGGATGACGAGGTCGGGCGAGACCTCGCCGAACCGCTTGATGGCGTCGGTCCCGCTCCGGAGCAGGGTGATGTCGTACTTCTCGCCGAGGATATCGAGATAGCTGGAGGCCTGAGCGGCGGAATCCTCAATGACCAGAATCTTCTTGCCGGAGGACATGACGCCCCGCGCAGAACGGGTGAATGAGCGAATCGGCGGACCAGCGAACTATTCCCCCGGAACCGTCACTTCCCGGCCGGTTTGTCCGTTGACCCCTTCTTGCCTTCGGCCGCCTTGTCAGGCGTCCCCTTCCCCGCCGGACCGACTCCCGCAGACGCCTCGTTCGGCCCTTTCTCGGTCCCCTTGGCGAGGACGGTCTCGTGGACCGTGATCTTCGCCGCCGTCTTGAGGCCGGCCACCCAGGAGTCGAACGCCGCCTTCTGCTTCTCCCTCAGCAGTCTCTGCCGCAGATGTGGTGCGACCTCTTCGTACTCCTGCGGCTTTCCTTCTTTCTTCTTCGTCACCTTGATGAGGTGATAGCCGAACTGCGTCTTGACCGGGGAAGACACCTTCCCCGCGGCCAGGGAGAAGGCCGCCGCCTCGAACTCCGGCACCATCTGTCCCCGCGAGAAGAACCCCAAGTCTCCGCTTTTTCCCTTGCTTCCCGGGTCGAGCGAGAGCTCCTTGGCCACGGAGCCGAAATCCGCTCCCTGGGCGAGCTTCTCCTGGGCCTTCCGCGCCTCCTCTTCCGTCTTGACCAGAATGTGCGACGCGCGCACTTCCTCGCCGGTCTTGAACTCCTCCCGGTGCGACTCGAAGTGCTTCTTGACTTCTTCCTCGCCCACCTTCGTCTTTTCCTCGACCTCGCGCCGGAGGACCATTTCCAGCAGGGCCCCTCTCTTGAAATCCGCGACCTTCCGCTGGTAGTCGGCATCCTGTTCGAGTCCCTGCTTCCGGGCCTCCTGCAGAACGAGCTCTCGAAGGATCAGATCGTCCAGGAAATCCTTCCGCCCCTTCTCCGTGTTGAACATCGGCCGGATCATCGGCGGAACCTTCTCGACCTCTTTGTTGAACTCGTCGAGCGTGATCTTCGTCCGGTTCACCTCGGCGACGACTTCTCCGCCAGAGGCCGCGCCTCCCGGCGACGTCTTCCCCTGACAGCCGGCCAGGACGACGGCCACTGCAATCGCGCCCGCCCCGAGGTTCCAAGAAAGCTTCATGCTCATTCGACAGCCCCCTTTTTCGTCCTTGACAAGACGGCTTGGAAACCGGCCCAAGGCTTCTTTTTGTCGGTTAATCCGCGGCAACAGCGGCCCATTTTACACGTCAACGGAGCGCCTGCAAGCAGTTTTTGAGCGCCTCGAACGCGGCATGCCACGTGGCATCGGCTGGAACGATCGAAAGCGTCCCGGGCGGTCTCAGCTCCGCGCGGCCGGGATGGGCCTGGACGTACCGGATGAGCCGTTCGGCCGACAGGGGCGTGGACGGCGCGAAGACCACCTCGCACCGGCCCGGGCCGGTCGGAACGCCGAAATGAACGGGCGCGGGCAGCCAGGCGATCATCTGCGCCGCGAGGGCCCGGCCCAGGACCTTGATCTCCATCACGCGGAAAAGGTTGACGCCCTCCTCCGGGATCTCGCCCCACCGGTCCCGAGCCTCGTCGCGCAGGCGGAAGAGATCATCCTCGTTCCGAACGCCCGACAGCCGTTTGTACAGGACGAGCCGCTGGGTGAGGTCTGGAACGTACGCGTCGGGAAGAAGAGCGGTCACGGGAAGCGCCATCGTCGGCTCCACTTCTTCCTCAACCTCCTCTCCCCTCAGCTCCCGAACGGCCTGCTCCAGGAGTTCCACGTACAGATCGTACCCCACTTCGGCGATGTGACCCGACTGCGCGCCCCCGAGGAGGTTCCCCGCCCCCCGGATCTCGAGGTCCCTTCCCGCGATCGCGAACCCGGACCCGAGATCCGAGTACTCCTGAAGCACCTTCAGCCGCTTGAGGGCCGTGTCCGAGAGCGTTTCTTCCTCCGGAATCATGAGGTACGCCTGCGCCTGCACGCCCGCGCGGCCGACCCGGCCCCTCAGCTGGTAGAGCTGGGCCAGGCCGAAGCGATGGGCCTGATGGACGACGATCGTGTTGACCGTCGGGATATCAAGACCGCTCTCGATGATCGTGGTCGCCACGAGGACGTCGAACTCCCGGTCGTAGAAGCGCATCATCACGGATTCGAGCTCGCTTTCCCGCATCTGCCCGTGGGCGATCCGCACGCGCGCCTCGGGGACCGCGTCCTGGATCGCCTTGCCGAACGGAGCGATCGTCTCCACGCGGTTGTGGACGACGAAGACCTGCCCTCCTCTTCTCAACTCCCGCCGGACCGCCTCGGCCATGACCGCGGGGTCGAACTTCACGACGAACGTCTGGATTGGCAGGCGGTTCTCGGGGGGGGTCTCGATGATGGAAAGATCGCGGATCCCCAGGAAGGACATCTGGAGCGTCCGCGGGATCGGCGTGGCCGTGAGTGTGAGTACGTGAACGCGAGACCGAAGCTCTTTGAGGCGCTCCTTGTGTACGACGCCGAAGCGCTGTTCTTCGTCCACGACGACGAGCCCGATCCGGGCGAAGCGAACGTCCTTCGAGAGGAGCCGGTGGGTGCCGATGACGACGTCCACGCTCCCGTCGGCCAGGCCCTTGAGGACTACCCGCTGTTCGGCCGGGGAGCGAAAGCGCGAGAGCATCTCGACCCGGATGGGGAACGGGGCGAACCGGCGGACGAACGTCTCGAAATGCTGGCGGGCGAGGATCGTCGTGGGGACGAGGAGCGCGGCCTGCATCCCGTTCTCCACGACCTTGAAAACGGCGCGGAGGGCGACCTCCGTCTTCCCGTACCCCACGTCGCCGCACACCAGACGGTCCATCGGGCGCGGACGTTCCAGGTCCTTTTTCACGTCCTCGATGGCGGCGAGCTGGTCCGGCGTCTCCTCGTATTCGAAGGTCGTCTCAAACTCCCTGAGCAGGGCGTCGTCCGGCGCGCAGAACTCGGCCACGGCCACTTCCCGCCGGGCGTAGATCTTGAGGAGGTCCGCCGCGATCTCACGGGCGCGCTCCCGCACCCGGCGCTTGGCGTTGTTCCAAGCGGCCCCGCCGAGACGGTCCAGGCGCGGGGCCTGCCCTTCGGGACCCGCATATTTCTGAACCCGGTCGAGCTTCTCGACGGGAACGTAGATCGCGTTGTCCCCGGCGTACCTTAGGACGAGGAAGTCCGACGTGACGCCCCCGACCGTGAGGCGCTTCAGCCCCTCGTAGCGGCCGATCCCGTGGTCCACGTGGACGACGAAGTCCCCGACCGACAGCTCACGGAACGACTCGAGAAAAGCGCCGGCCCCCTTCCGTCTCGGCGGAGGCGGATGGACCCGCGGACCGAAGACGTCCTCCTCCGTCAGGAGGACGATGCCCGCCTCGTCCCAGGCGAACCCCGACGAGACCGAGCCCACGATCAGGTGAACCGGACGGCGGCCCTCGGCCGGGGCGGCCCCGCCGGAAAGAAGCATGGGGACCGCGCCGTCCCGCCGGTGCGAGAGGACCGCCGGAATCTCGTACTCCGCCAGGATGTCTTTCAACCGCTCGGCGTGAGGCTGGTTGGGCGACAGCCAGAAAACCGACCGGGACGACCTCCACTCCTGGATTCGTTCCACCAGGCGCTCGAACGTCTCCCCGAAAGCCCCCTTGATCTCACGGGGACCGGGCTTCCCGCCCGAGACGGCCGCTCTCTTCTCTCCCACGCGAACGCCCAGGGCTTCAGCCGTCCGGACGTCGAAGACGATCTCCTCCCGGCCGGTCGCCGCCAGCAACAGGACCCCTCCGTCGAACCGGGCGCGAATCAGACGCAACGCCTCCTCCGCCTCTCGCGAAGGAAAAGCGGCTGGATCGTCCAGGGCGGCGGCTGACTCCCGGGGGAAGAAGTCGATCAGGGCCGCTCCCGCGGGGCCCTCCGCCGTCTCCCGCGCCGGAAGAACAAGGGCGTCGTCGCGGAGCCGGATCGAACGCTGGGTGTCGACCTCGAACTCCCGAAGCGACACGACCTCATCCCCTTCCAGCTCGATCCGGAGCGGGTTCGCGTACAAGGGGGAGAAGACGTCCAGAATTCCGCCGCGCCGGCAGAACTCTCCGGCCTCGACAACGAGGGAGACCGCGGAATATCCCGCGTCCAGCAGGCGTTCCGTGAACCGCTCGACATCGAGGACGCCCCCCGTCTCGACGCGGACGATCGACCTCGCCAGGAGATCGGGCGAGACGACAGGCTCCGCGGCGGCGCCAAGCGACGTGACGACAACCGATCCTCCGCCTTGCGCGAGCCGATGGAGGCACCGGATCCGCTCGTGGGCGGCATCCTGGTTCGGCCCCGGCCCCGCCGCGGCTGTCGGTCCTTCGCCCAGCGGCGGCCCGAGCGGTGGAAAGACGAGCAGATCGTTCGCCCGCGGGGAAAAGAAGCGCAGGTCGGAGGCGAGAATCTCAGCCGTCGCGTGGTTCCGGCAGACGATCAGAAGCGAGGATCCCGGGAGATCCAGGAAGGCGCCCAGGAAGAGCGCCCGAGCCGAGCCGTGAAGGCCCGCCACCCCGCATTCGCCTTTTTCAGCCAGGATCCGGCGGGCCTGAGCGGATGTGGTTTGGAGGAAATTCGATGTCACTGCGAGGAAAGTCGGCGGGGTTCTCCAAGGGACGCGTGTCGGGCCAGGATGCGGTCCACGATCTTGGTGGTCGAGGACTCGACTTCGAAGGGGACCGAGACAACCGTTCCCCCCCGGGCCTGGACCTGGTCCGCGCCGACGATCGATTCCACCGGCCAGTCTCCCCCCTTCACCAGGACGTCCGGCTGGACTTCGCGAATGATTGCGGCCGGATCCGGTTCATCGAACAAGGCGACGTAGTCGACCGAAGCCATGGCCGCCAGGACCTCGGCCCGCTCCCTCTCGGGATTGATCGGCCGGAGGGCCCCCTTGATGCCTCGGACGGATTCGTCGGAATTGAGGCCGATGACCAGGACGTCCCCCATCGACCGGGCCCGGGCCAGATACCTCACGTGCCCGGCGTGAAGGATGTCGAAGCACCCGTTCGTGAAGACGATCCTCTTCCCTTCCCGCCTAATGCGTTCGCATTCCCGCCGGAGGATTTCGCGCGAAACCATTCGCCCCATCGACCCCCCCCACCCATTCACCCACTCACCGATTCACCGATTCACTGAGTTCTTCGATCACCGCCGCCGCGAACAGCGGAAAGAGGATCTCGTGGTGGCCGGTGAGGGCGATCCCCCGCCCCGCTTTCTGCGTCGGCCGGCGGACGACGTTGTTGAGCGGCCTGTAGTGCTGGATGAAGTCCATGTTGACCGTCACGAACCGGTCAACCCGATGCCCCTGGCTTCGGGCCAGCGTCAACGCTTTGAGAAAGACCTCCGGGAGAATAACGGCTGACCCGAGATTGATGTAGACGCCTTCTTCCAGGCGCGACACGACGGACGCGAACGTCCGGAAGTCGATGAAGGACGCCTCGCCGATCGCGGCCCCGTTGGCCTGCGGATGGACGTGGAGAATGTCCGTCCCGAGCGCCACGTGAACGGTCACCGGCACGCCCAGCCTCACGCCGGCCGCCAGGAGGCTCATCTCCGCGTGCGGGAGGCCGTCCTGAATGATCCGCTGTCCCACCGCCTCGCCGATTCCCAGGCCCGCCCGGGCCCCTTCCGCGATCGCCTCGTTGAGGATCCGCCCCGTCTCCTCGGCCATCCCGAACTCACCTTCGTCGATCGACGCGTCCACGTCCTCGCTCGTCCGGCCCGCGAACGCCAACTCGAAGTCGTGGACGATACCGGACCCGTTCATGGCCAGCGCGCGGATCACGCCCCGTTTCATCAGGTCGATCAGGATCGGCGAGAGCCCGACTTTGACCGGGTGGCCGCCCATCCCCACGGCGACGACCTTCCTGTCGCGCGCGGCCGCGGCCACGGCGCTGACCGCTTCGCGGAAGCTCCTTGCGGCGAGAATGTCAGGGAGCGAACGGAGAAACTCGCGGACGGAACGGCCCGGCGCGTGCGGACGCCCAACCTGGTCGGTCCCGACCTTGGACGGACGGGAGGCCAGAGGAACGGTCTTGATCCCTTCCAGCGGAAGGGGAGGAAACGATTCCCACACGGCTATTTCTTGACCACGCCGAACAGCCGCTGATCCACGAGCTGACAGATCGCGTGGCCGAGCGTGATGTGCGTTTCCTGTATCCGCGGGACCGAGGCGGAAGGAACGACGAAGGCGATGTCGGCCAAACCGGCGAGCTTTCCTCCCTTTCCGCCCGTGAACGCGATCGTCGTGAGACGGCCGGACTTGGCCGCCTTCATCCCCTTGATCACGTTGGGGGAATTGCCGGAGGTGGAGATGCCAATCGCTACGTCCCCAGGCGCGCCCAGGGTCTTGATCTGCCGGGCGAAGATCTCCTCGTAGGAGTAGTCGTTGCTGATCGAGGTCAGCACGGCCATGTCGGTGGCCAGGGCCACGGCCGGCAGACCCGGACGCTCGATCTGGAAGCGGTTGACGAACTCTCCCGCCATGTGCGAGGCGTCCGTCGCGCTCCCGCCGTTTCCGAACAGGAGGACCTTGTTCCCCTTTCGGAAAGCGGCGACGATCATCTCGACCGCCTGGGCGATCCGATCCGCGTGCGAAGCGGCGAACGCCTGTTTGACCTTGGCCGATTCCTCGAAGATCTGTTCGATTGTCATTCAGGAAGTCCTTCCGGGCTCACTAATGGGAAAATCGTACACGCGACGGTCGGTTCAAGTCAAGGAAAGCGCCGTTTCCCCCTCGACAATTCCGGACCGAATCGCTATTCTTCGTCCGGACATGAAGATCCGCGATCTCTTCAATCGTCCCGAACGGATTTTCTCCTTCGAGTTCTTCCCCCCCAAGACACCGGAAGGCGAAGAAGGCCTCCGCGCGACGATCCGCGACCTCAAGCCCCTGAATCCCGCGTTCGTCTCCGTGACGTACGGGGCCGGCGGAAGCACCCGCGCGCAGACGATCGACCTTGTCTCCCGCATCAAATGCGAGACGGGAATCGAATCGATGGCCCATCTGACCTGCATCGGAGCCTCTCGGATCGAACTCATCGAAATCCTGGACAGGCTCAGATCGGACGGGATAGAAAACGTCCTGGCGCTCCGCGGCGACCCCCCCAAGGGGGAGACAGCTTTCGTCCCGCCCCCCGCCGGGTTCGCCCACGCCTCCGACCTGGTCGCCTTCATCCGCGCCCACGACGGGACGTTCTGCGTCGGAGGAGCCGCCTATCCGGAGGGTCACGTCGAATCTCGGAGCCTCGATGAGGACCTCCGCCACCTCAAGACGAAGGTGGATGCCGGGTGTGACTTCCTGATCACACAGCTCTTCTTCGACAACCGGTTTTACTTCGACTTCGTCAGGCGGGCACGGGCCGCGGGCATCGCCGTTCCGATCCTGCCCGGAATCATGCCGGTCACGAATCTCGACCAGCTCAAGCGGTTCACGTCGATGTGCGGAGCGTCCATTCCCGAAGAGCTGATGCGCCGGCTCGATCAAGCGCCGTCTGTCGAGAGCGTGCGGGAGATCGGAATCGATCACGCCGTCCGCCAGTGCGGCGAACTCCTGTCACGCGGCGCCTCGGGCATCCACTTCTATACGCTCAACCAGTCGAAAGCGACGCGGGAGATCCT
>CAKKSE010000207.1:8328-10851 GCA_919903025.1 Nitrospiria bacterium
TGAGCCAGCGCGAGCGCCTTGCGCCGCTCGTAGGCCTGACGCACGATCGCCGCGTCCTCGAGAAACGTCCCCAACTCTTCGAGGAGGAGGGCCTGAGGGCCGTCGCAAAGGGCCTTCGCCGGCGCCGGGTGAAAATCGACGAGGACCATGTTGGCCCCGGCGATGAGCCCCTGGGCCGTGACGTGAAAGATGTCCAGAATGCCGTCCGGCGCCCGATCGCGCCGCCCGACGGAGTGGGACGGATCGATGCAGACCGGCATCCGCGTGAGACGCTTGACGACCGGCACGTGGGCGAAATCGACCAGGTTGCGGTGCGGATCGCCCAGGTGGATCTTGACGCCCCGAAGGCAGAAGACGATGTTCCGATTTCCCTCGCTCGCCACGTACTCGCACGCGTTGAGCGATTCCTCCAGGGTAATCCCCATGCCGCGCTTGTAGAGAACCGGGAATTCCCTCTGCTGACCCACGACCTTCAGGAGCTCGAAGTTCTGGGCGTTTCGGGTCCCGATCTGGAGCATCACGCCCGTGGGGTCCCCCGCGGCGCGGAGAGCCGAACGGATCTCGTCGATATGGTCCTCGTGCGTGATCTCCATCGCGATGACGCGGATGCCGTACTTCCCGGCCAGCTCGAACACGTACGGAAGGCATTCCTTCCCGAGCCCCTGGAAGTCGTACGGGCTCGTCCGCGGCTTGTAGGCGCCCATCCGCGTCGTCACGAGGCCAGCCCGCTGGCAGGCCTGCATCATCTTCTCCACGTGCTCCTTCGTGTCGACGGCGCACAGCCCGGCGAAGACGTGGCAAGTACCCTGGTCGAACGGAACACCGTTGTATGTGAACCCGACCGCATCCACCTGCCCTTCGTGCCGTCCGATGATCCGGTATTTCTGCGAGACGCGGACGACCCGCTCGACGCCCGGCATTTCCTCGAAGACCTCCTTGGGCACGCTGGCGGTCCGGCCGATCAGGTAGACTTCGACGAGGGACCGCGTCTCGCCGCGGACCTCGTGGACCCGGGCCTCGACGCCGGGATATTGTTCCGCCTGCCTGAGAACCTGCTTGATTTCGGGTCCGTTCGGATCGACATCAGGTCTGAGAATGATAATCACTTCGTTTGACTCCCCCTGTTTTCCCAAGAAGACTCCCTCTGGCCGAAACAACAAGGTCCGCCGTCATTCGGGACCCAAATGATAACATACGCAAGTCCCATTGTCCCGCCGGAAGTCAGGACGCGGCGGACGTGTCGCGCCGTTCCCGTCCCGTCAGAATGATCCGTTCTTCGCCGTCGTACTCCCGGACGCGGACCTCGATCACGTCAGTCTCCGCGACGGTGAGCCAGCTTCCCACGTAGTGGGCATGGATCGGGATGACCCCCTTCAGCCTGCTCGCGAGGACGGCAACCCTCACGGCTTCCGGCGAACCGTGGTTGAGGATGACCTGGATCGCCGCCCACTGCGTGAGGCCGGTGTAGAAGACATCGTCCACCAGGATGATCCACTGCCCGGTGACGTCGAACGGGATTTTCGCCTCCGTCAGAACGGGAACCGGGTGCAGGACTTCCAGGGCGTCGCTGTACCGCTTGAGCGTGATCTCCCCCTGGTCGAACGCCCGGCCGGTGATCCGCGACAGGTGCGCGGCCAGGCGGTCCGCCACGGAGACCCCCCGGCGGCGGATCCCGACCAGCTTGATCCGTTCCTCGTCCGGAAAGTCGCCCAGGACTTGGTGGGCCATCTTGCGGATCTGGACGTCCATCTCCGCCGCGTCGAACAACTCGACGGTGACGCTCGGCTCGCTCATCTTCCTCCTTCCGGCGGACCGTTCCGTTCCCGTTCGTTGAGGTCCGAGAGGAAGAGATCGGGGGTCTGTTCGGCGAAGCCCCCCCGGTACGCACCGCGGCCGCTCGTCCGCTGGAAGACGAACTGGCAGACGGCCGTGCCGGGGACGATCTCGAGCGGGAACGGGCCGAAATTGCTCATCTCGAGGACCTGGTGATTGGCGATCCCGGGCTGCATAAAGGAGGCGGAAATGTGGACAAGGAGCCCCATCCGGGCGAACCTGCTCCGCCCCTCCAGCCACCCGCAAATATCGTCCGGGAGGGAGATCTTCTCGGCCGTCATCCCGAGGACCGTCTCGCCGGGCATGAGGAGGAGCTTGCCGCCGAGAGGAATCCGGACGCCCTCCGTCACCTCCTTGTAGTGGCACTCCTCGGTGACCGGAACCGGGCGCCTGAGCGACTTGAAGACGCGGAACACGTCGGCCAGGTGCAGGTCGACCGACGCCGGCCCGACGCAGGACGGATCGAACGGATCGATCTTGATCCTTCCCCCTTCGATCTCCTTGAGAATTTCGCTTTTCGCCAGGATCGACATCTCCCCCTCCGCTTCGGCCCTGAATATACAGCGGAACCCATCCCGCCGCAACCGATCTACCCCACCCAGCCTCCCCTTACAAAGGGGAGGGGTGCTTTTCCGATTCACCTATTCACCGATTCACCTATTCACCGATTCACCTATTCACCGATTCACC
>CAKKSE010000208.1 GCA_919903025.1 Nitrospiria bacterium
AATGGGTGGATGGGTGAATCGGTGAATCCTGTAGGGGCGAACCTTGTGTTCGCCCGAATCGGCGGACGGGAGGAGAACTAATGCCCAGGCCCCGCGTTCGGAATGAAGAGGGGATTGCCGTTCTTGTCCTTGTGCCCCGCGATCAGGCTCTGTCCTTCGGACGAGGCGATCCATTCGATGAATGCCGTGGTCTCCTTGAACCGGACGTGCGGATGTCTCCGGGGATTGACGGCCATGACGCCGTACTGGTTGAAGAGAGCCGGGTCGCCCTCCAGGAGGACGCGGAGCGCCAGGTTCTTTCTGTCCTTCACGGCGAGCCAAGTGCCGCGGTCCGCGAGAGTGTAGGCGGCCTTCTCGCTCGCCACGCGGAGGGCGGCCTCCATTCCCTGGCCGATCTCCATGTATCCCGTCCGTCTCTTCGGGGCGATTCCGGCGGCCTTCCAGAGGGAGATCTCCTTCTTGTGCGTTCCGGAGTCATCCCCCCTGGAGACGAACGCCGCCCCGGCGGCGGCGATTTGCGCGAGCGCGGCTGAGGCGGACTTCTCCCCCGAGGCGCGGGCGTGATCGCCCGGCGGGCCCAGGAGGATGAAATCGTTGTACATGACGTCCCGGCGGTCCACGAAATACCCTTCGGCGGCGAGCCTCAGCTCTTCCTCCTTGGAATGGACGAAGACAACATCCACGTCCCCTCGCTGGCCGAGTTTCAACGCCTGGCCGGTCCCCACGGCGATGACGTCGATCTTGATCCCCGTCTTTCGCTCGAAGGCCGGAAGCAATACGCCGAAGAGGCCGGAGTTCTGGGTGCTGGTCGTGGAGGCACAGCGGATCCGGAGAGGCTCCGCTGTGTGCCCGGCGGAAGCGGGAACGATAGACAGGAGTCCCAGGATGGCGATGAATGTTCTTGCGATGATCGGCATTCGAGTTCTCCGCGGGGCTACCCCGCCAGCTCGCCCGTGAGGAACCGGAACGTCCGCTCGTCCTGGGGCCGTTCGATCACGGCTGAGGCCTCGCCCTCTTCGGCGATCCGCCCATCGAACAGGAAAACCACCCGGTCGGCCAGGCGCTGGGCGAGGAACATGTTGTGCGTGACGAGGAGGATCGTCGTGCGCCCTCCGTCCCGAAGCTTCTCGATCGCTTTTCCGATGATCCGGACGGAATGAGGGTCGAGGTTGGCCGTCGGCTCGTCAAGGAAGAGGATCTCGGGTTCCACGACGAGGGCCCGCGCCAGGGCCACGCGCTGGGATTCGCCTCCGGAGAGCGTCCGGCCGTTCCGTTCGCCGAGCTTCTCCATCTCGACCTGGCGCAGGGCGGCGCGGGCGAGGTCGCTCCGCTCCCGTTTCGGACAGCCGCGGATCGCGAGCCCCGTCTCGACGTTCTTGAGGACGGTCGTGTTGAAGAGGCTCGGCCGCTGGAACACAAAGGCCATCCGGCGGCGGACGGAGGTGTTCGCTTCGACGGGGTCCTCCCCGTCGTGGAGCAGAACGGTCCCGCGCGTGGGCGGATCGAGGAGCGAGAGCAGGCGGAGGAGCGTCGACTTGCCGCTCCCGTTGGGGCCGATGACGGCGTGGACCTTCCCCCTTTGGAAAGCGAAGTCCAGGCCGTCCACGACCGCCCGTCCGTCGTAGACCTTCGTGAGACCCGCCGCGGAAAGAGAGAGCGTCATTGGTTCACCGGGGGCTCACCTGAGGAGGGCGCCGCGCTTCTGGACGGCGCGCAGAGCCAGGTTCACGACGAGAGAAAGAAAAAGAAGGACGATCCCCAGCGCCAGGGCCAGCTCGAAGTCGCCGCGGGAGGTCTCGAGGGCGATGGCCGTCGTCATGACGCGCGTGTATCCTTCGACGTTTCCTCCCACCATGAGGACGGCCCCGACTTCGGCCGCGGCCCGCCCGTACCCGGCGATCACGGCGGCGAGGATGGCGTAACGGGCCTCGCTGACGATCAGGCGGGCGGCTTGGGACGTCGTCGCCCCCAAGCTCCGGATCGCGTCCTTGACGATCGGATCGACGGAGGCGATTCCGGCGTGGGTGAGCGCGGCGACGATCGGGAACGCGAGGACCGTCTGGGCGGCGATCATGGCCGTGGGAGAGTAGAGGAACCCCAGGAAGCCCATCGGCCCGCTTCGGGAGAGGATGAGGTAGACGACGAGGCCGACGACGACGGGCGGCAGTCCCATGAAGGTGTTGAGGAGGCTGACCACGGCTTCGCGCCCCGGAAAGCGGACGAGGGCCAGTCCCGCCCCCGCCGGGACTCCCAGCGCGGCCGCGGCGATGACGGCGAGCCCCGAGACCTGAAGCGACAGGAAAATGATCCCGTAGAGAACGGGATCGAGGGAAATAAGAAGCTCGAAAGCCCGAACGAGGCTCGATGTCATTTCCTGCATGCGGGTAATCTATCGCAACGCGGAGAGAATCCGAAAGACAATCCTTGCGGTCTCGATCAGGGTCGGGCGCGGGGAGACCGGGACCGGAAGAGCCTGAAATGGGGCCTGAGGCTACTTGTTTCCCGCCGCGAGGAGGTACTCGTGGGGGACCCGGAGCATGCCGTCGTGGACGAAGTCGCGGGCGAACGGGGCGACCTCGTCGCGGATCTTCGCCCGCTCGTCCGGCGGGAGTGCGTCGTACTGCGCCTTGAGGATCTCCGACGCCTCCACCCTGTCCCAGAAGGCGTCGAAGGAGGCGAACTCGTAGTGGAGGGTCCGCCGCTCGACGGTGAACGTCGAGAAACCCGCCGCGGCGAGAATCTCTTCCAGGACTCCACGGCCCCCAAGGGACGTGACCTTGTCGATCGCCGGATGTTTTGCCTCGGGCAAGCGGCCCTTGAAGACCTGGTAGGCCCACCACATCGTCGTCATCGTTTCCGGCGTGCTCCAGACGGCGAGGGCGAATCGGCCGCCGGGCTTGAGGACGCGGCGCATCTCCCTGAGTCCCACGAGGGGATCGCCGAACAGCATCACGCCGAATCGGCAGAGGGCCCGGTCGAACGTCTCGTCCGCGAGCGTGAGCCGCTCGGCCGGCATGCAATGGAAGGAGACGCGGGGAAGCCTCTCGTGTTCGATCTTCGCCTGGGCGGCGCGGACCATTCCCTCGGCCGAGTCGACGCCGACGACCTCGACCGCGCCGTTCATCCGGCGGGCGAGAGTGAGGGCCGGCTCGCCCGTCCCCGAGGCGAGGTCGAGGACCCGTTCTCCGGGCCGGGCTTCGAGCGCCGAGAGGAGCGCTTCGCCGACGGGGGCGAGCTGGGGGAGCCACATGTCGAACTTTTCGGCGATCCGGTTCCAGTCGGGCTGGTTGTCCTTCCCTGCCAAGATGACCTCCTTTTGGACCGGTGTCCCGCGGACTTCGCGACCCATTAAACCACGGCGCTCCGCCGAAGTGAAGAAGCTTTGACCGGTCTTCGTGTTGACCGTCCGGCGGAAACTGGTATGATGATACGCATTGAGGAGGAGGAAGAACAGATCATGCGCGTGCGCGTGGATCGGGAGGTCTGCAACGGCGCTGGGAATTGAGTGGCGATCGCCCCCCAGGTCTTCCAGTTGGACGACGAGAAGAAGGCGGTCGTGATCGATCCGGACGGCGACACGGAGGAGAACATCTGGGCCGCGGCCGAGGCCTGCCCGCCCAAGGCGATCATCCTCGATGACGACCAGGGGAACCAGATGTTTCCGTAAGGAAGGCCGAAGAACATCACCGCCGGTATTTATCCTGATTTGTCGTCGGGTCTTCGCGCCAAGGATGGAGGATCGGGAGGAGAACTCCCGGGTATCGCCGTTATCGTTTCCCCCAAGTTGACACTGGAAGAGGCACTGTTGCGGGGCTGGGGCTACCGCTCCTTCCGGCCGCTCCAGCGCGAGGCGGCCGAGGCCGCTTTGGCGGGGCGCGACAGCCTCGTCGTCCTGCCGACGGGCGGCGGCAAGAGCCTCTGCTACCAGCTCCCGGCCGCCCTCGGCCGCGGCCTCGTCCTCGTCGTCTCTCCCCTCATCGCTCTCATGGACGACCAGGTGGCGGCCGCCCGCGAGGCCGGCCTCAAGGCCGACGCCCTCCATTCCAACCTGGAGGCCGACCACCGGGGGGAGGCCTGCCGCCGGCTGATCTCGGGTGAGACCGAGCTCCTGTACGTGAGCCCGGAGCGGCTCCTCGCGGGAGACCTTGTGGAGGACATCGCTCCCCGGCTCGTCCTGGCCGCCGTGGACGAAGCGCACTGCGTCTCCCACTGGGGCCACGATTTCCGCCCCGAATACCGCCGCCTCGCCGAGGTCTTCGGGCGCTTCCCCAAGGCCGCGCGCATGGCCCTGACCGCAACCGCCACGCCCGGCGTCCAGGACGACATCAGCGCTCAGCTATGCCTGCGGGACCCCCTGGTCCTCGTCGGCCACCCGGACCGGCCCAACCTCGTCTACCGCGCCTTCCCGCGCCGGGACCAGGCGGGGCAGGTCCTCGATGTGGTCAGGCGCCACCCGGGGCGCGGCGGCATCGTCTACGCTCAGACGCGCAAGGACGTCGAGCGCTTGGCGGCGGGCCTCGCCTCGGCGGGGGTCTCCTGCGCCGCCTACCACGCGGGCCTGCCGGCGGCGGAGCGGCGGCGGGTTCAGGAGGGATTCGTCGGCGAAAGGCTCGACGTGGTCGTGGCCACCATCGCGTTCGGCATGGGCATCGACCGGCCCGACGTGCGCTTCGTGGTCCACGCCAACACGCCGCGCTCGGTCGAGCACTACCAGCAGGAATCGGGCCGCGCGGGCCGAGACGGCGAGCCGGCCGAGTGCGTCCTCCTGTTCGCGGCTTCCGACCTCGCTGGCCATCGCTGGCTCGCCAGGAAGGACGCCGACCTCGCCCCGGAGCGGGAGAGGGCCCTCGATCGCCAGCTCCGGGAGATCGGCCGCTACGCGGTGGCGCCCGTGTGCCGGCACCGCCTGCTGGCCGAGCACTTCGGCGCCCTCTATTCGGACCCGGCGGTGGGAGCCGCCGCCCCGGAGGGCGGCTGCGGGGCCTGCGACGTATGCCTGGGCGAGACCCGAGACCTGCCTCCCGGTGAGGTGCTCCTCACGGCCAAGAAGATTCTCAGCGCCGCCTGGCGCGCCGAAGGCCGCTACGGGACGGGCTACGTCGTGCGCCTCCTGTCGGGCAAGGCCGACGAGCGTCTGACGCGCAACGGACACGACAAGCTCCAGGTCTTCGGCATCCTCAAGGAGGCGGGAGAGGCGGCTCTGTGCTCATGGGTGGACCAGCTCATCGTGCAGGGTTTCCTCGACGTGGACGAGGGGGAATACCCCCTGCTTCGCATCACCGAGGCGGGGAAGGCCCTTTGCCGCGACGAGGGGAGCGTGCGGCTCGGGGCCGTGGTCCCCCGGGCCCCCCGGAAGAAGCGGGCCGGGACTTTCGTCAAAGCCGCGGCGGCCGCAGACCCGGACGAGGAACTCTTCGAGCGCCTGCGCCGCTTGCGCCGTCTCGTCGCCGAACGGACGGGGGTCCCGCCTTACGTCGTCTTCCACGACACGGCCCTGTCCGAAATGGCCGCGCTCAAGCCCCGCACGCCGGACGAGCTGCGGAGCGTCAAGGGCGTCGGCGACCGCAAGCTCGATCGCTACGGTCCCGCCTTCCTGAGAGTCATCGCCGGCGAGTCCCCCGAGTCCGCCGCCTAGCGGGTCGCTGTTGGTGTTGGACCTCTCTGATCAAACCGGGCGGATGATCCAGCCCCCTTCCAGAGAAATCTTTCCTCGCCAAACGGCGTTTCTCCCCTTGTGCTCTATCCGCCGAATTCCATTCCGAAAATTCTTGACAGCCCACGGTGGACTATGTATAGTCCCAGCCTCCTTCGGGTGAAAGTAACCCCTCGTTATCATTGAATTTTATACCGCTATTTGCCTGACGAGTCCCGGAGGAAAGGCGAGCCGCTCTGGAGCATGAGGAGCCAAGCGGTCCGCTTTCCGCCGAGCAGGGAGGCATTCGGGCAAAGGCCCGCGGGCGAGGAGCCAACACCACCGACCAATGTCTTGGCCAAGTGGCAGTTGGCTTTTTTTTTTCTCAAACTGGATGTTGAAAAAGTCCATCCATGGCTTTTTCAACCACGACCTGGACGAAGTGAATTCGTCCAGGTCTCACAAATTGCTCGACTTTTCAAGTCTCGCAATTTGGCAATCCATCCATGGATTGCACTCGCAGGGTGTTTTTCAACACCCTGCTAAAGAAAGACATCGGCTGGAAAACCGAAGGGGACATCCCCTTCATTAACATGGGGGAAGGCATGGCGAAGGTGCTGGAGGGTCCGGGGATGGACCTGTTCGCCAAGTGGGGAATCGCGGTTCCGCAACACGCCGTCGTGACCTCGCTCGAGCAGTTCGATCATCTCGCCGGGACCAACGACTGGCTGAAGAAATCCAAACTTGTCGTCAAGGCGCACGAGGCGATCGGCTCGCGGATGAAGCAGGGGCTCGTCAAGGTCGATCTCGACACGGCGGGTGCCCGGTCAGCGACGAAAGAGATGCTGGGACGGACGATCGGAACGATGGTCGTCTCGCAGGTCATCGTCTCCGAGATGGTCCCTCACTCGGCCGAGTATTACGTTTCCGTCAAGTCGACCCGCGAGGGGGCGGACGTCTTTCTCGCCTCCGTGGGCGGGATCGAGATCGAATCGCAGTGGGACAAGGTCAGGAAGCTTTCGGTCCCGGTCGGCGAGAAGCCCTCGGCCTCCGATCTGGAGAAACTGGCCAAGGACGCCGGTTTCAAGGGAGACATGGCGGGCAAGGCGGCAGATGTCGCCGGAAGGCTCTTCGACTGCTTCGACAACGAAGACGGCCAGTACATCGAGATCAACCCCGTCGGCCTCGCGTCCGACGGGCGTCTAGTGGCCCTCGACGCCGTGACCCTCCTGGACGGCGACGCGAAGTTCCGCCACCCGGACTGGAACTTCTCGTTCGCGGCCGAGTTCGGCCGGACGTACAGCGATGACGAGAGGTACATCCAGGAAGTCGATTCCAAGGTGAAGGGTTCCGTCAAGCTCATCCAGATCCCCGGCGGCGACACGGCCCTTTTGCCGGCGGGCGGCGGCGCCTCCGTCTTCTACGCCGACGCCGTGATCGCCCGCGGCGGGAAGATCGCGAACTACGCGGAGTACTCGGGCGATCCGCCCGACTGGGCCGTCGAGGCGCTCACCGACAAGGTCTGCTCCCTTCCCGGGATCAAGAACATCATCGTCGGCGGGGCGATCGCCAACTTTACGAACGTGAAGGCCACGTTCACGGGGATCATCTCCGCCTTCCGGAAGGCGAAGGCCGACGGAAGGCTGAAGGGCGTGCGGATCTGGGTCCGGCGCGGCGGGCCTTACGAGAAAGAAGGCCTGGAGGCGATGCGGGCCCTCCAGCAGGAAGGTTTCGATATCCACGTCTACGATCGGTACACCCCCCTGACCGACATCGTCGACATGGCGTTGAGCAAGAACTAGGGGAGAGCGAGAGCCATGAGCATAGTCGCCAACAAGGATACGCGTCTTGTCATCATGGGGGGGCCGGCCGGCGTCAACGCCGCCCGCCGGATGGCGGAGTTTTGCCGTCTCATGTCGATGCCGTTCTACGTGAAGGCGTTCGTCTTTCCGCCCGATGCGGGGAAGAACGCCGAGGTCCCGCTGGGGAACAAGATCCTTTCCATCCCCATCTACCGGACGATGGCCCAGGTGACCGAGAACCATCCGGACGTGAACACCTGCCTGGTCTACATCGGGGCCGACCGGGCGCTGTCCGCCGCGACCGACGCGCTTAGCGCACCGGGGATCAACGTCCTCTCCATGATCACCGAAGGCGTGCCGGAGCGGGACGCGAAGCTCTTAAGGCGCCTCGCGATCGAGAAGGGGAAGGTCTTCAACGGTCCTTCTTCCATCGGGATCATCTCTGCGGGCCAGTGCCGCCTGGGCGTGGTCGGAGGAGCCTACGACAACCTCATCCTCTCCAAGCTCTACCGCCCCGGCTCGATGGGCGTCATTACCAAGTCGGGCGGCCTCTTGAACGAGATCATCTGGATGTGCTCCCAGTTCGCCGACGGGATCACGACGGCCATCGGGATCGGCGGCGACGCCTACCCGGGGGCCGACTTCGTGACGTTCCTCGACATGTTTGAGAAGGACCCTGACACGAAGGCCGTCGTCCTCGTGGGAGAGATGGGCGGCAACGCCGAGGAGCAGGCGGCCGACTGGCTGGCGGCCAAGCCGCGCCGGATCAAGGTGGTCGGCGTCGTCGCGGGCTTCTGCCAGGAAGCGCTCCCCAAGGGGATGAAGTTCGGCCACGCCGGCGCGAAGGAAGGGCAAAAGGGCGAGGGCTCGGCCCGTCACAAGTCCGACCGCCTTCGCGCGGCGGGCGCGACCGTTCCCGAGACGTTCGGCGGCCTCGGTCCGGCGATCCAGAAGGTCTACAACGAGCTGAGGGCGGCCGGGAAGATCCAGCCGATCGCCGAAACCGATCACGAGAAGCTTCCCCGCCTCCCCAAAACGATCGAGGAATCGATCAAGACGGGCGAGGTGATGGTCCCGCCGTTCGTCAAGTCGACGATCTGCGACGACCGGGGCGACGAGCCGTGCTACGCGGGCTACCCGGCCTCCGAACTCATCAACAAGGGGTACGACATTCCGCACGTCGTCGGGCTCCTCTGGCTCAAGCGGCTCCTCGCGCCGCACGAAGCGGAGATCATCCGGCGGATCGTCATGCTCTCGGCCGACCACGGTCCGTGCGTCTCCGGGGCGCTCACGACGATCATCGGCGCGACTGCGGGAATCCCCCTCGCCCAGGCCGTCGCCTCAGGGATGTCGATGATCGGCCCGCGCTTCGGCGGAGCGGTGACGGACGCCGGCCGCTACTTCCAGATGGGCGTCGAGCGGGGGATGCCCGTTCCGGAGTTCCTCGATTATATGAAGAAGAACGTGGGGCCGGTGCCGGGGATCGGCCACCGGGTCAAATCGCTCCGCAATCCCGATAAGCGCGTGAAGGAGCTGGTGGGGTACGTCAAGTCGCTCGGCATCCCGACGCCCGTCCTCGACTACGCTCTCGAGATCGAGAAGACGACGACGGCCAAGAAGGACACGCTCATCCTGAACGTGGATGGCGCCATGGGCGCGATCCTCGTCGACCTCGGGTTCCCGATCGACGCGCTGAACGGCTTCTTCATCCTGGCGCGGACGATCGGCCTCATCGGCCACTGGATCGACCAGCGGCGGCAGGACGCGCGGCTCATCCGCCTCCCGGCGTACCTCGCGAACTACGCGACGGAGCCGAAGCGGGAGGTGCCGGAGATGGAAGGCGCGCCCGAGAAGCTCGTCGGGGCGAAGTCGTAGGGAAAGCTTGAGGATTAGGGATTATGGGGTAGGGATTAACGGGCGGGGCTGAACAGCTCGGGCTGGTTTGTCCTTTCGCTTTTTAATCCCTAATCCCTAATCCCTAATCCCGATTCCTAACAATCGAGGAGCCTCTCATGGGACTCTCAGTCGCTCAAAAGATCCTCAAGGACCATATCGTTTCCGGAACGATGGAGTCCGGCAAGCCGATCTCCATCCGGATCGACCAGACGCTCACGCAGGACGCCACGGGGACGATGGCATACCTTCAGTTCGAGGCGCTGGGCGTCGGCCGCGTGAAGACGGAGCTCTCCGTCTCCTACGTCGACCACAACATGCTCCAGGACGATTTCAAGAACCCGGACGACCACCGCTACCTCCAGTCGATCGCGGCGCGGTACGGCCTCCACTTCTCGCGTCCCGGGAACGGGATCTGCCACCAAGTCCACCTGGAGCGGTTCGGCTGGCCGGGAAAGACGCTCCTCGGCTCCGACTCCCACACGCCGACCAGCGGCGGGATCGGGATGATCGCCATCGGCGCCGGCGGGATGGACGTGGCGCTCGCCATGGCCGGACTCCCGTTCAACCTCAAGATGCCGAAGGTGATCGGCGTCAAGCTTACCGGCAAGCTCCAGCCGTTCGTCTCGGCCAAGGACATCATCCTGGAAGTCCTCCGCCGCAAGACGGTGAAGGGGGGCGTCGGCGCCGTTTTCGAGTATTTCGGCCCCGGCGTGAAGACCCTCTCCGTGCCCGCCCGCGCGACGATCACGAACATGGGCGCGGAGCTCGGCGCGACGACCTCCGTCTTTCCGTCCGACGAGATCACGAAAGCCTTCATGGACGGACAGGAGAGGGGAGGCCAGTGGACGCGGCTCGAGGCCGATCCCGACGCCGTGTACGACGAGGCGCTGGAGATCGACTTGGGCGCGCTCGAGCCGATGATCGCCTGCCCGCACTCTCCGGACAACGTGAAGAAGGTCCGCGAGATCGCGGGGCTCGATGTCCAGCAGGTCGCCATCGGCTCCTGCACGAATTCCTCCTATACCGACATGATGACCGTGGCGGCGATGCTGAAGGGCCGGACCGTCGCGCCGGGCCTCTCGGTCGGCATCTCCCCCGGCTCCCGGCAGGTGCTGGAAATGATCTCGAAGGACAGCGGGCTCACCGACCTGATCTCATCGGGCGCGCGGCTCCTGGAGTCGGGGTGCGGTCCCTGCATCGGAATGGGGTTTGCCCCGCCGTCGGGCGGCGTGACGATCCGCTCGTTCAACCGGAACTTCGAGGGGAGGAGCGGGACGAAGGACGCCCAGTCGTACCTCGCCTCGCCGGAGACTTGCGCGGCGGCGGCCCTCACGGGGAAGATCACGGACCCGCGCGACCTGGGGATTCCGCCTATCGACGCGGCGGTCCCGTCGAAATTCGTCGTCAACGACCGGATGATCATCGCGCCGCTCTCCGAGACGGAAGCGGCGAAAGTTTCGATCATCCGCGGTCCGAACATCGCGCCTCTTCCCGAGAGCCGCCCGCTCACAGGCGTGCTCGCCGGCGAGGTCCTTCTCAAGACGGGCGACAACATCACGACCGACCACATCATGCCGGCGGGGGCGAAGATCCTGCCGCTCCGGTCGAACGTCCCGGCGATCTCCGAGTACGTCTTCGAGCGCGTGGACAAGACGTTCCCCAAGCGGGCGCTCGATCTCAAGGGGCAGGGGAAGGCGGGTTTCGTCGTGGGCGGGATCAACTACGGCCAAGGGTCGAGCCGCGAGCACGCGGCGCTCGCGCCGATGTACCTGGGCGTCCGCGCCGTGATCGTGAAGCAGTTCGCGCGGATCCACCTGGCGAACCTCGTCAACTTCGGCATCCTGCCGCTCACGTTCGAGAACGAGGCGGACTACGACAAGGTGGACCAGGGCGACGCGCTGGAGCTGGACGTGACGAAACTCGAATCCGGGAAGCTTGTGCTCAGGAACAAGACCAAGGGGATCGAGATCCCCTTGGTCCATGCCCTGACGGCGAAGGACATCGAGATGGTCCGCGCGGGCGGGGCCCTCGCCTACGTGAAGGCCCAGCGCGAGGCCGTCCCGGCGTAAACGGGTTGACAGACAGATAGGTAGATGGGTGGATGGGTTAACCTGGATTATTCACGAAGGGCGGTGTCCGGCTCCCTCGTGGGGCCGCTCCGGGACCGCCAGTCTTTAGGCGGGTCCGGTGACCCGCCCTACGAAATTCGTTCGGTCACGCGGCCGTAGGGCGGCACACCGTGCCCGCCCCTCCTTGTTGGTTGGGTGTTCATGAATAATGCGGGTTAACGGATGGGCGCGGAGAAAACAATGACGACACAGACGGCAAAGATCCTTTGGACGAAAACCGACGAAGCTCCCGCGCTGGCGACGTACTCCTTGCTCCCGATCGTCCAGGCATTCACGAAGGCGGCCGGCGTCTCCGTGGAGACGCGGGACATCTCCCTTGCCGGGAGGATCCTCGCGAACTTCCCCGAGAACCTGACGGAGAGTCAGAGAATCCCCGACGATCTCGCCGCGCTCGGCGATCTGGCCGCGAAGTCGTCGGAAGCCAACATCATCAAGCTCCCGAACGTCAGCGCCTCCGTTCCCCAGTTGAAGGCCGCCATCAAGGAGCTCCAGTCCAAGGGGTTTAGCGTCCCGGACTATCCCGAGGAGCCGAAAAACGACGCCGAGAAGGAGATCAAGGCCAGATACGGGAAGGTCCTGGGAAGCGCCGTCAACCCGGTCCTCCGGGAGGGAAACTCGGACCGCCGGTCGGCCCCCTCGGTGAAGAATTACGCAAGAAAGAACCCGCACAAGATGAGCGCATGGAGCCCGGACTCAAAGTCGCACGTCGCGCACATGAGCGGCGGAGATTTCTACGGGAGCGAGAAATCGGTTACGGTCGACCAGGCCGGGAGCTTCAGGATCGAGTTCGTCGGTCAGGATGGAAAGGCCGCGGTCCTCAAGGAAAAGACGGCCCTCAAGGCCGGCGAGGTCATCGATGCGGCGGTCATGAGCCGCCGGGCCCTGCGCAAGTTCTTCGAAGAGCAGATCGAGGACGCGAAGAAGAAAGGGGTGCTCTTTTCCCTGCACCTCAAGTGCACGATGATGAAGGTCTCCGACCCCATCATGTTCGGCCACGCCGTGTCCGTCTTCTTCAAGGACGTCTTCGAGAAGCACGCCGCGACGTTCAAGGATCTCGGCGTCAACCCGAACAACGGGCTGGGCGACCTCTACGCGAAGATCGCGAAACTCCCGGACGCGAAGAAGGCCGAGATCGAGGCGGACATCAAGGCCTGCTACGAGAGACGTCCCGAGATGGCGATGGTCAACTCGGACAAGGGAATCACCAACCTGCACGTGCCGAGCGACGTGATCATCGACGCATCCATGCCTCCCATGATCCGCGAAGGCGGGAAGATGTGGGGGCCGGACGGAAAGCTCTACGACACCAAGGCGGTGATCCCCGACAGGTGCTACGCGGGCGTCTATCAGGAAGTCGTGGACGACTGCAGGAAGCACGGCGCTCTTGATCCCCGGACGATGGGGAGCGTCCCCAACGTTGGCCTGATGGCGCAGAAGGCGGAGGAATACGGGTCCCACGACAAGACATTCCAGGCCCCCGGGAATGGGACCATCCGCGCCGTCGACGAGTCGGGCAAGGTATTGCTGGAGCAGAGCGTGGAAGAAGGCGACATCTTCCGCATGTGCCATACAAAGGACGCTCCGATCCGGGACTGGGTGAAGCTTGCCGTCACCAGGGCGCGGGCGACCGGAGCGCCCGCCGTCTTCTGGCTGGACAAGAACCGGGGGCACGACGCCCAGATCATCGAGAAGGTGGGCCGCTATCTCAAGGACCACGATACGAAGGGCCTCGAGATCAAGATCATGCCTCCCGTGGAAGCCATCCGCTGGTCGCTCGAGCGCATCAGGGAAGGGAAGGACACGATTTCCGTTACGGGCAACGTTCTCCGGGACTACCTGACCGATCTCTTCCCGATCCTGGAACTGGGCACGAGCGCGAAGATGCTCTCAATCGTGCCCCTCATGAACGGCGGCGGGCTTTTCGAGACGGGCGCCGGCGGATCGGCGCCGAAGCATGTTCAGCAGTTTCTGGAAGAAGGGTATCTGAGATGGGATTCCCTCGGCGAATTCCTGGCCCTTGGAGTGTCGTTGGAGCATTTGGCCAATACGTTCAAAAACGAAAGAGCCCAAGTGCTGGCGGACACGCTGGACCAGGCGGTTGGCAAGATCCTCGACTATAACAGGTCCCCCGCCCGCAAGGTCGGCGAGCTGGACAACCGGGGGAGCCACTTCTACCTTGCTCTGTACTGGGCGCAGGCATTGGCCGAGCAGACCAAGGATAAGGACCTTCAGGCGCGCTTCTCTCCTGTGGCCAAGAAACTCGCGGACAACGAGGCCAAGATCATCGGCGAGCTGACCGGGGCCCAGAGAAAGCCCCAGGACATCGGCGGCTACTACCTTCCTGACTTCGGGAAGGCGTCGAAGGCCATGCGCCCCAGCGCAACCTTCAACGCGATAATCGATGCCATTGGTTGAGGCGGAAGGCCAGGCACTGCTTGAGTTGAACAAGGTGGTTCCGGGTTTGTGTGGGTGGCCCCGATATCTTGCGGGTTACCGTCACGTTTCGTCACCCCCACCCTGACCCTCCCCCGTCCAGGGGGAGGGGATTGTTTTCTACGCGCTTCCTCCAAATCTTTGGAAAAGCGGCGTTCCCGCCTCACCTCCTCCTCCCCCCTTG
>CAKKSE010000209.1 GCA_919903025.1 Nitrospiria bacterium
GGCTTTTCGTAGTGGAGGGCAGGCACGGTGTGCTGCCCTACGGGGCTTTTCGTAGGGCGGGTCACCGAACCCGCCTGGACTGATGCCCCACACTCTCCTCCCCCCTGGCGGGGGAGGAGAGTGTGGGGGGATGAAAACGTGGACACCCAAGGGCCACAATTGGGGCGACCCACTGGAAAGCCGGAAGAACCGCTTTGTTTGTCATTCCGGGCTCGACCCGGAATCCAGTCTTTTCGGTCTGGATTCCCGCTGGAGTTTACCCCGTACTTGATGCGGGGCGGGAATGACGCAACGAGCTTAACGCAAAGAAGTATTGGACTCACTACACTAATTTGGTTCGCATTTTTCGCTCCCGTCACATCCCGATGGTTCCTCGATTTCCCAATGACCTGTACCTCGGCCGAAAATGGCGTGAAAACAAGAGCGGGTTCTGGCATACTCCAAACTGAATCGTCACGAATCCAGAACTTGATGTATCGCTTCAACGACGAAGATAATTCATTGGAATATCAATGCGTTATATCTGATAACTGGAGATTTCATGTCAAGGCCGATTGTGTATCTCACCCAGGAAGTTCACAAAGACGTCATCAAGCTCATCAGGAGCCGATTCACCCTGAGGATCATCAGGAAGAGCGGTCCCCGCTCTATGGAGTCTCTCCGCTCCGCGGCCAGGAAAGCCGATGCGCTCGTCCCGATGCTCCAGGACCGGATCGACCAAACCGTCCTCTCCGCCGGGAAGCGCCTCAAGATCGTCGCCAACTACGCGGTCGGCGTCAACAACATCGACCTTTCCGCCGCGAAGAACGCGGGCATCGTGGTCACGAATACGCCCGGCGTCCTCACCGACGCCACGGCGGACCTGACCATGGCCCTGATCCTCGGCCTCATGCGGCGTCTGTCAGACGGGGAACGCCTTGCCCGGTCGGGCAGGTGGAAGGGGTGGGGTCCCACGGAGCTCCTGGGACTTCACGTGACCGGAAAGACGATCGGGATCATCGGAATGGGCCGGATCGGCCAAGCCGTAGCCGAGCGGATGAAAGGCTTCAGGGCGCGGATTCTCTACTGGCAGAGGACCAGGTTGAGCCACGAAGAAGAGGGCCGCCTCCTGGCGGAGTACGTTCCCATCGACCGCCTTCTCGCCAAAGCCGACATCGTCACGCTTCACACGCCCCTGACCGGCAACACGCATCACCTGATCGGGAAGAAGGAAATCTCCCGGATGAAGCGGTCCGCCATCCTCGTCAACACGTCTCGCGGGCCCGTGGTGGACGAGAAGGCCCTGATCGAGGCTCTCGCAAAGCGCCGAATCTGGGGAGCGGGACTCGACGTCTACGAAGAAGAGCCGAAGATCCCTCTCCGCCTTCGCCGGCTCCCGAACGTCCTTCTCCTCCCCCACCTGGGCAGCGCCACGGAGGAGACCCGCATCGCCATGGGAATGCTCGTCTTCGAGAACCTTACCGCCTTCTTCTCCGGCCAGGAGCCGCTCACGCGGGTTGTGTAGCGGGCCGGAAGTTGCCTCTGTGCCTCTGTGCCTGTGTTCCTGGCTGTTCAGGCTCCTCTCATCTCACTTCTCCTGCCTAGCCACTAGAACCACGCGCACAACGGCCATGAGGAAGTGTACTACGGCTCCCACCGTCAGAAGGACACCCAGCACGGAAACCGGGTTCGGCTCCTTCGACCAGAACCAGCCGGCGAACAAGACCAGGACCCCGGTGTTGAAGACGGCGACCCGCCAAACCGCCCCCTTTTGCAGGATCTTCCTCATCGCCGGCATCTTCACCGCCATCACCCCCAAGTCCGGGTGCGCCGATCCTCCCGTAAGAAGAAGAACGGGGAGGATGAAGCTCGCCGCGCCGATGATCGTCTGGACCAGCCATCCCAGAAGACCCAAGTGCGTGATCCCGGCAAGAACGTGCGGGATGACCTTCCCGTGGATCGCAAGGAACTCGTTGACAGCCTCGATCGACACCCAGACGAAGAAGTACCCTGCCCCAAGGAGGAGATGCGCCGCCGGGACGTTCCTGCCGGGATAACTCCCCGCCGTCCGGGACACATTCACGAACAACATCCCGGCCGAAAGGAGAATGAGAAGAGCGGCGGCTCGCCGGGCCCAGGGGAGATCGCCGAGAAACGACACCGCGAGAACAAGAATGCCCGTTGAATAGGCCAGGAACGTGCGGCGCGCGAGTGCGGGATGGGCGAGCGGCCTGCCCAATACCGTTGGAAAAAGGTTGTGCATCGTTCCGATGACCGTCATTCCAACGAAACCGGCGAGCGCTAGGTGGATGTGCGCAAGGCGAACGGTGCCGTGGCTGACGCCAAGCGCGATGGCCGTCAACGGCGATGCGGCCATCGTCACGCCGAATAGAACGGCGGCCGAGAGAAAAAGGAGCGCCGTGACGTAGAACCTGCTGTTCAGATCGAGGGGACCCAGGCTCTGCCACGTCATGACGGCCACGCGCCACCCCATGATGAGGAGTCCCGCAAGGATCAGCACGCCGCCCAACCCCATGAGAGGAACCGATCCGACGAGCAATGCGAGTGTCATGGCAATCGGAGCGCCGATCAAGAGGACGGCGATGAGGGCGATCGTCCAATCCTCCCGGAACGGCACCCGAAGGAGCGTGGGGAGAAAATAGAGCATCGCCCCGGCGATCATGGGAACAACGCCGCCGGCAAACGCGAGGTGGGCGTGCGCCAGTCGCGCCAATCCCGGGACCACAGCCGGCCAAAGGAGAAGCGCGATACCCATGGCCATCGAAAGACAGATGCCGGCGAATCCCGCGAGAACGAGGGCTCCGCGAATAGAGAAGGGCGCGACGCCCTTCTCGGGCGGCCGCTCGGCAACGGTCAAAGTCCCTCCTCACATCCTGCATTCGCGCGCCCTGGCCCCGCCTCCAGGGGCGGGGATTGCGACGCACTCTTCGGCTCTCCCCACTTGACCGGGCGACGAGCAACCGGATAACATCCAGGCATGCGGCATCTCGCGTCCATCGCTCTCATCCTCGCCGTTCTGGCCGGCGCAAGCCCGGCCGGTCCTGACTCGTCCTCAACGGACTGGGGCCGCCGCTACGGCGACCTGGCGGCCCGCTTTCCCGACTCTTATCGGACAATCCTGGAGGGATACAATAGCGGGATCCTGAGCCTGACGGAAGCCCATGATGCATTCGAGAAGCTCGGGAAACCCACGGGACCGAGAGGCAAGACCTGACCCTTCCGCTCCGCGGGGCGGCGCTCCGCGTTCGATTGATATTCCTTTGAATCGCCCCCGACCGCTCCGCGACAAGTTGTGGGACCTATACGCGCCCTTCTACGACCTTTTCACGTCCGCCATCCCGGACCGGGTCCGCCAGGCGTACGTCGACGCCCTCCGCCTTTCCCCGGCCGACCGGCTCCTGATCATCGGAATCGGCACCGGGCAGGATATCCCCCTTCTCCCCGAGAGCGTCCTGATCGGCATTGACTTGAGCTCCGCGATGCTGGCCCGCGCCGCCCGCCGCCTGAGATTCTCCCCCCGCCTGCGCGGAGGCCTCGCCCTCATGGATGCCCATGACCTCGGCTTTCCCGACGCCTCCTTCGACCGGGTCCTGCTCCCCCTGGTCGTCGCCGTCGCCGCCGAGCCGCGGGTTCTGCTCCGGGAAGCGGCGCGCGCGTGCCGGAAGGGAGGGCTGGTCGTCATGTTCGACAAGTTCCGGCCCGCCGGCTCGCCGCCTTCCCTTCCGCGCCGAACGCTGAACCTCTTCAGCCGGACACTTGCCACGGACATCACGCTCGACCCGGCCGAACTCGTCCGCGGCCTTCCTCTCCGTCTCCTGTCCGACGAACCGGCCTTTCTCGGCCGGCAGTTCCGAATACTGGCATACGAGAAAACGTGAAGGTGGATCCCACGCTTTCCCTGATTCACTAATAGCTGTCAGCGGTCGGCTTTCAGCGTTCGGCCTAGAACGTCTCGCCTTTATTTGCTGACCGCCGATCGCTGACGGCTGACCGCTTCCCTTATCACCCATTCACCGATTCACCAATTCACCGTTCTTCCATTCCTCGGCCATTCCAATCCTCTCCAGAACGGGCGGATGAGACGCCAGGATCGTTCGCACCCATCCGGGCGGCGTGATGTCTCCCTTGTTCATGAGGG
>CAKKSE010000210.1 GCA_919903025.1 Nitrospiria bacterium
ACGAGCGCATCGAGGCGCGCACCATCATCGAGGCGGTGCGCAAGCGGAACGGCAGCGGCGGAGCGGCGCAACTCCCGCTCTTCGAGGTCGAGCGCCAGGAACCCCTGCGCGATGCCATCGAGTTCTACCAGCACGCCCACGGCTGGAGCAACCGGCTGGTGGCGGGCGACAGCCTGCTCGCGATGAACTCGCTGCTGGAAAAGGAGGGCATGGCGGGCAAGGTGCAGATGATCTACATCGACCCGCCCTACGCCATCAAGTACGGCTCCAACTTCCAGCCCTTCGTCAACAAGCGCGACGTGAAGGACCGCAAGGACGAAGACCTGACCCAGGAACCGGAGATGATCAAGGCCTTCCGCGACACCTGGGAGCTGGGCATCCACTCCTACCTCACCTACCTGCGCGACCGGCTGCTGCTGGCGAAGGAACTTCTCACCGAAAGCGGCAGCGTCTTTGTGCAAATCTCCGACGAGAATCTCCACCACGTGCGGGAGCTGATGGATGAGGTGTTCGGGGCGGGGAATTTCTGTGGTGTCATCACTTTCGTGAAGGCAAGCGCACAGACCTCATTCCTGCTTTCCTCTGCTTCTGATTACATCGTCTGGTATTGCCGGGACGAGCGAGTGGTGAAATACCGAGAACTATATTTCTCCAAGGAAGCAGGACAAACCGGCGCTTCCAATTACACAAACATCGAGGCGCCAGATGGTTCCGAGTGGCGTCGAATGTCAAAGGATGAGAGGGAAGATACAGATACAATTCCAGAAGGATGGAAAGTCTTCAGTCTTGATAATCTAATGGGAACAAGGCCGCCTAATCCAACGGACCTCGGACCATTTGAATGGAATGGGAAGGTCTACAACGAAGACAGAAGAAAGTGTTGGAAGACAGATGAGAGCGGTTTGCGGAGATTAGGTGAGGCTTGTCGTCTAATGGAATCCGGAAACGGGTTGTACTACAAGAGATACGTCGAAGACTTTCCCGTTTACCCGATGACGACCAATTGGGGAGACACAGCAAGCAGTTTCATGGCAGACAAGGTGTATGTTGTTCAAACCACGCTCAAGGTAATACAGCGCTGCCTCCTGATGACCACCGACCCGGGGGACCTGGTGTTCGACCCCACCTGCGGCAGCGGCACCACCGCCTATGTGGCCGAGAAGTGGGGCCGGCGCTGGATTACCTGCGACACCTCGCGCGTGGCGCTCACCCTGGCGAAACAGCGGCTGATGACTGCCGTCTTCGACTACTACGAGCTGGCGCATCCGGATGAGGGCGTGGGCAGCGGCTTCAAGTACAAGACCGTGCCGCACGTGACGCTCAAGTCCATCGCCAACAACCCGGACATAAGGGAAGGAATGACCCGCGAGCAGATTGACGCGGGCATCGCGCGGCACGCCCCGCAGGAGACGCTCTACGACCAGCCTTTCGTGGACAAGAGGAGGACGCGGGCCAGCGGCCCCTTGACGGTGGAGGCCGTGCCCGCCCCGGCGGTTAAGCCCGTGGAGGAACTGCTGGAAGGCGCGCCGCAGTCCGCCGATACATCCATAGCCCGTTCCGGCGAGACGCTGCGCCAGGGCGAATGGCGCGATGAACTGCTGCGCACGGGCATTCGCGGCAAGGCGGGGCAGCACATCCGCTTCGCGCGCCTGGAGCCGCTGCCCGGCTGCCGGTGGCTGCATGCCGATGGAGAAACCCGTCCAAACGATGAAGGCGCGGACCGCGTTAGAGAGCAGGGCGCGGCCTACTCTCCCCAGCGCATCGTCATCTCCTTCGGCCCGGAACACGCGCCGCTGGAACAACGGCAGGTGGAGATGGCATGGGAAGAGGCGCGGACGCTTGTCCCCAAACCGAAACTGTTGGTTTTCGCCGCATTCCAATTCGATCCCGAAGCGGCCAAGGACATTGACGAAATGAAGGCCGAGCTGGCGGGGATGCAGTTTCTCAAGGTCCAGATGAACGCGGATCTCTTGACCGACGACCTGAAGAAGAAGCGCGCCAGCAACGAGTCCTACTGGCTCATCGGCCAGCCGGACGTGCAGTTGGAGCGCATCGCCAAGGGCGAGGACAAGGGCAAGCTGCGCGTCAAGGTTGCAGGCTTCGACTACTACAACACCAAGACCGGCGGCATCGAATCCGGCGGCGAGGACAAGATCGCCGTCTGGCTGCTCGATACCGACTACGACGGGCGCAGCCTCTACCCGCGCCAGGTCTTCTTCCCCATGGCCGGGGAGAACGAGGGCTGGGCGCGGCTGGCCAGGAACCTCAAGGCGGAGATCGACGAGGAACGGATCGAGGCGTACCGGGGCACGGTGTCGCTGCCCTTCGAGCCGGGCGAACACCGCCGCATCGCGGTCAAGATCGTGGACGACCGGGGGATCGAGAGCTTGAAGATCCTGGATCTCCCATGAGCCACTGGAAGAAAACGCGGGAAAAGCTCCTGCTGGGCGCGGCGGACGCGAACATGGATTTCGAGGAAGTCTGTGCGATGCTGCGACATCTCGGGTTCTCCGAGCGCCAAGGGCATGGGAGCCACCGCATCTTCTACAAGGAAGGGGTAGCGGAAATCATCAACTTGCAGCCGCGCGGCGGCAAGGGGAAGCCGTATCAGATGAAGCAGGTCCGACAGATCCTGCTGCGCTATCACATGAGGGAGGACTGACATGAGCAAGTACGAACTGATTATCTACTGGAGCAAGGAAGACGACGCCTTCGTCGTCGAAGTGCCGGAACTGCCCGGCTGCATGGCCGACGGTGCTACCTATGAAGAAGCCGTAGCCAACGCGCAGACGGTTATCCGGGAGTGGGTCGAAACGGCCAAGGCGATTGGGCGGCCCATCCCTCAGCCCAAGGGACGCCTCATGTATGCGTGAAATTTCGGAGCAAGATTGATGACCCCGAGATCCCATGACGTTTTGACGCGATGACCGCTTCCGGCATTACCCAGCTAATTATCAACTCGCCCTATGAGGAGCCGGCGCGCCACTGGCGCTACGAGCGCGAGACGCGGCTGTTCGATTTGGTGGAGGGCCGGCGTCCGGCGGGGTACGTGGTGGCGTCGCCAGACTCCAGAGCCTTCGACGACCCAGGCATCTTTCTGGAAATCCCCCTGGTCAATCAGATTCGCCCGCGCGTCCAGGCGTGGCGCGAGGCGGGCTATCCGGGCGTGAGCAGCATCACCAAGCGGCTGCTGGAGCACTGGCGCGACCCGGAAGAGTTCGAGACGCGGCGTTTCTTTTTCTGCCAATTGGAGGCCGTCGAGACGCTCATCTGGCTGACCGAAGCGCCCGCATCCGAGCGGGTGGGCATCGAAATCCCGGGCGATGGCGGGGCGTTTATCCGCCAGTGCTGCAAGATGGCCACCGGCTCCGGCAAGACCCTCGTGATGGCGATGGTCATCGCCTGGCACATCCTGAATAAAGTGACCTATCCGCAGGATAGCCGATTTTCCAAGAATGTGCTGGCGATCGCGCCGGGACTGACGGTGAAAAGCCGCCTGGCCGTGCTGGAACCGGCGGCGGAGGGGAATTATTACGAGGCCTTCCGTATCGTGCCACCAGACATGATGGACAAACTGCGCCAGGGCAATGTCCTGGTACATAACTGGCACACGCTGGCCTGGGAGAGCGAGGAGCAGATCAAAAAGCGCCGCAGCGTGGACAAGCGCGGCGTCAAGAGCGACGAAGCCTACACACGTGAAGTCCTGGGCAAAATGGCCAATGCCCACAACCTGCTGGTCATCAACGACGAGGCGCACCACGCCTGGCGCGTGAACTGGGAGGCCGAGGGCAAATACCTGCGCAGCCGGGATATGAAGGACAGCGCCGAAGAAGCCACGGTGTGGATCGGCGGGCTGGATCGCCTGCACCATACGCGGGGGATTCTCACCTGCTACGACTTTTCCGCCACCCCCTTTACGCCGTCGGGCAAGAAGAGCAGCGATGAAGCCCTCTTCGGCTGGATCGTCAGCGACTTTGGCCTGAACGACGCCATTGAATCCGGTCTCGTCAAGACGCCGCGCGTGGTCGTGCGCGACGATGCCGTCCCTAACGCCAGGACCTACAAGTCGCGCCTGTACCACATCTACAACGACCCGGAGGTGAATCGCAGCCTGGGGGGACGCGCAGCCTGGGGGGACGTTGTTGACTAAGTGGAGAAGTCTTGATATGACTTTTGCATTCATGTTGCACAGAAGGAGGTTATGGCCGGTCAGGCGAGCCTGGATGCGCCGGAAACCCCGCATCACTTGATCGTTCGGGGAGGTTAGCAGCGCCAGATTGCAGATTGTTCGTTCCAACGAGGAACGGAGGTCGCAAAGTGCGAGATTCCCCCCCAGGACGCGAGGTGTAACTCGCGGTTTCCACCTCGGCACTTGCAAGGCGTTGTCGTGAATGATGTCCACTTAGTCAACAACGTCCCCAAGGTTGCCCAAGGTTGCCGGTCGGCCATCCGGGGTGGTCCCGGCAGAAGCCCGCGCATATTGACCGGATCGTCCACGTGCCCGCGCCGGAGATATGCCCCCATTGCCGATCCGACGGCCTGAGGATAGTACAAAGGGGGACGTAATTAATAGTACAAATACAAAGGGGGACGTAATTAAGAAATTAAATATATATTGACTTCC
>CAKKSE010000211.1:0-4123 GCA_919903025.1 Nitrospiria bacterium
CCTCTGGGCCGGTCAGCCGGACGCCCGGGCGGCCGCTCTGAGCGTCGGAGTGCGGTCCCTGCTGGCAGTGGGCATCTTTCTCGCGCCGGTTGCGTTCGAGCTGCCCTTTAGGTGGTCGGACTCGGAGTTCTTCTGGAGATCGCACGTACCGCTCCCCGCGGCGATCGGACAGATCTGCCTATTCCTCCTTGCCCTCGCTCCTCCGATCGCTGCCATCGCTGTCTTTTTGTGGACCCTGTCTCTTGTGTACGCCGTCACCGACCAGCGTCTGATCGTGCTTGGCCCAGGGAAACTGCGGTACTTCCTTCCGGCGGAAATCGCAAAGGTGGCGATTAAGCGCCGTCGGGGCGGCGTGGGGGACGTCCTTGTCACCGAAGAATGGATTGCTTCGGAAAACGGCCCCAGGCGGATCAGGAAAGGCTTCCAGCATCTGATGGACGCCGAACTGGTCTTCGCGCTCGTCCGGGACTGGCATGAATGGCACAAATCCGGCGGGGACCCGAACCGCTTTCCCCGCATACCTGATTCCTCTCCCGAACCCGAGGTGATGGCGTCCGATCGCATCATGGAGACCGAGATTGCGCCTTTCGCATGGTTGTCTCTGGTTGTTGCCTTTGCTGCGGTGACACTAGCGCTCGTTTTGCTCTTCCTGGACACCCGGAACGTGACCACGCTCCTCTTGATCGGCGTGCTCCTCGGTTTGATGGCGGTCGGCGGGGGGCTGAGTGCCGGAACTCGACTGGGACTTTCGGCCATTGCCGTCGTGCCCCACCTTGTGGTTCTCGCCGGTGGGTCCGGCGGACAGGGTGTCATCGTCTTGAATGGTCTGACTCCGCTGGCCTCGACGCGCGCTTGGTTCTGGTTCCTTTCCGGGGCGGGGATCGCGGTTCTCCTTACGATGGTTGCGTTCATGGGGTGGAGGAGGACGGCGGGATGGCTCAGGATCCCGGCGGGAAAGCAGGAATGGAGACCTGCACGTGGCGGGGCGCTCTTCCTTCGATCGCTTGCCGTGCCCGCGGGCGCGGCCGTTTTCATAACGGCCGGCGTCTCCTTTATTGGTCTCGCAAATGACTTCGACCGGGTGGAGCGGGACAGCGCAGAGCGGTGGCGGCTCCGTCATATGCTGTACGGCGACATCGCGCTCCTCCAGCCCGGGGAGATCAAGGGGCTTGCCGTTCATCGGCGAACGGGCTGGTGGTTCTTCCCCCCCACGAACGAAAGGATCGAGATCAAGCTAGTCGACGGGAGGGCGTTCAAGGCGGACGTCCGAGGGGTCGATCCAACAGAGCGGGTGAGCAGGCTCGGCGCGACGATGGGGCTTGCCCCGGGTCTGGTCCACGCGGGACGCGGCGCGACGGTCCCGCCGGTGGAGGCGCTCCCGTCCGGTGCGGCGGAGAGGTGGACCGGCATCTACGAGGCTTTCGATCCGGTCGATCCGAGCGTTCTGCGGCAGGTGATCTTTGTCGTTGTTCAAGGGCGTCTCGCCGGATCGGAGAAGCTCCTTTGGGAGGACGGCTACGTGGAGGCCAGGTTCTTCAAGAACATATTGCTCCACGAGGGAGACACGGCGACAGTCTCATACGGCGAGAGGATCACGGTGCCTGGAAAGGCTGGGAAGTCGGCCGGGCTGTCCCGGCCGCGATTCGAGCCGGAGGGAAGCAGGGAGAGGGCTGTGCTTATGGGAGGTACGCTCATGCTCGGTCCGATCGCGTACGAACGAATGAGGGAGGCAGGCCGTTAGCACCGCGCGATTCGGCCGTTGGGCAACCAAGAGCCCATGCGCCTGCTGGAGCGTGATCGGCGGCTTCGAGAAGGGCGATGTCAGCGTCGTGATCGACGGCAAGACCGGCAAGTTCTTGCACAAGCAGGTGATGCCGTGAGGCAGTGAGCGCCCGGCTATCGTAAACGCAACCGTCGAGGAACGCAGGAGGACAGAGGCTGTAGTCTTGTTGGTCCTAGTGCGCCTTGGAGGTCAAAGAATCACGCGTTTGAAGGCGGGGTTCCTCGATATCCGCCGCGAGCCGGCAGGCGCCGCGGGAGCATGGATTGGATGGCGGGGGAAAACAGCCCTTTCCGGCGAAGTGTTCGTGGCAGAGCTTGAAGAGAAGGTCCCCGCGGTCGCGGGGACGGAGCGACTCGAAGATCGGGCTCAACATGAGAAGTTCGCGGATGTTGTGCCTGTCCTTGCCCAAGAGGTCCATGCCTTCCCTCCGGCCCGGAAACGCGCTTGCCTTATGGCGCGATTAGCAAGGCAAATCGCCCGCTTGCGCCGTATTTTGGTCGGATCGTATACTCCTTCTCTTTTGGCCCTGTCAAGCGCGGATTTGTCTCTCCCCGGCTGAATTCTCTTTGACCCGAACGGTTGGAAGGCGATAGATTGGCGCGTCCAGGGATGTGTGTGTTGGCTGGGGACGCGGCCGCTTCGCGCGTCTTCGCGCGTATGGGCGTTTCGCGGATGTCTCGATGGCGCGTTTGCATCTGCTTCGGAAACTGTGGCATATCAGCGGGGGGATCCTCATGGTTTCCGCCCTCGCCCTTCTTCCGCGCGTGGAGACGTTGACGGCGATCAGCCTCATTCTTGCGGTCGATCTGGCGATCGAGATCGTCCGGCTCCGCAGTCCATCCGTCAACGACCGGTTCATTCGCATGGCCGCCCCGTTGCTGCGTCCGGCCGAGCACGGGAAGATCTCGGGGACGCCTCCGTTCCTGGCCGGTTGTCTCGCGTCGGCGGTTCTCTTTCCCTTACCCGTTGCGATGGCGGGAATCCTTTTCCTCACGTTCGGGGACGCCGCGGCGACGACAGTGGGTGAGCAGTTCGGGCGGACCAGGATCGGAGCCAAGAGCCTAGAAGGGACGGCGGCTTTCCTGGCGGCGTCGGCCCTCGTCTCGCTGGGGGTCACGCTCTTTTCGAGTACACCTCCGTTCGGGGCGCTCGTTGCGGGCGCGGTCACGGCGGCGGCCGTCGAGCTTCTCCCTCTGCCCGTGGACGACAATTTTACGATCCCGGTCGCGTCGGCCGCGGTGATGCACCTTCTTTCCTAGCCATGCCGCAGCCTCTTCGAATCGGCGAGATCGGTTACGCCAATCTCACGCCGATCTTCCAGACGCTCAGGAGCATGGTCTCGCCGGGGCCGTTCCGGTTCATCCGCGGGACGCCCGCCCGTCTCAACGCTCTCTTGGCCGAGGGGAAGATCGATCTCGGTCCCGTCTCTTCCATCGAATATGCCCGCGATCCGAAAAGCTACTGGATCCTTCCCCAGCTCTCGATCAGCGCCATCGGAACCGTGGAGAGCATTCTCCTCTTCGCCCGCCGCCCCTTGGGGGACCTGAAGGGAGCGACGATAGGCTGTACGTCGGCGTCGGCGACGTCTCACGCGTTGCTGACGATCCTGTTCAACCGTTTCTACAAGCTCGGTGTCGAATGTGCGTCGGCGGGCGTTTCGCTGTCGGAGATGCTTAAGACGCATCCGGCGGCCCTTCTCATCGGCGACGAGGCACTGAAGGCCGCCCGGCGCGAGCGGCGGGGGCTTTTCGTCTACGACTTGGGGCGCCTCTGGCACGATTACACTGGGCTTCCGTTCGTCTTCGCCCTCTGGCTCGTCCGGCGGGACCTCGATCCCGGGCGTCTGTCCATGGCGCGCGACCTATGGTCCGATCTCGTCCTGGCGAAGGAGACGGCGTACCGGTCGTTCGAGAGGCTCGCGGCATCGGCTTCCGAGAGGAAGTGGATGGGGGAGGAAGGGCTCGTCCGGTATTGGAGGACGATCTCGTACGACCTGACGCCCGCCCATCTGGCCGGTCTCTCGCGGTTCTACCGCGAGGCCCGGGCGCTGGGTCTGGTGCCAGGCGTCCCGGCCCCCGTATTTCTTCCCGGCACGTTCCGTGGTGCGAATGGCAATATTCGGCGGCGTGGGAAGCATTGTATAATACGCAGGTTTCCGTTCCCCAGAATGATCAACCGTTTCGGCGCCGGGGCCCGAGGAGGTTCCATGTTTCGATTGATTGCGTTCGTTCTCGTGTCCCTGTTTGTCGCGGCCAAGGCGTTTGCGGCCGATCCTTCGCCCGCTCCTTCCAGGCCGGCGCTCACGCTGGATCGCTGTGTCGAGACGGCGCTCGCCAACAA
>CAKKSE010000211.1:4223-12064 GCA_919903025.1 Nitrospiria bacterium
GATCCAGGATGTCGTCCTCTCCGTCAAGCAGGCCTTCTACGCGCACATCATCGCGAAGAGGTTCGTCTCGGTCCAGGAGGCCGTGCTCACGTCGGCCCAAGCCCATCTCAAGCAGGCCGCGGCCTTCTACGAAGTCGGCGTGAGGCCGCGGTACGACGTGACGCAGGCCGAGGTGGAGGTGAACAACGCGCTCCTCGGACTCAGCACGGCCCGGAACAACGTCCGTCTCACGCGCATCTCGCTCAACAACGCCATGGGGATCGACCCCAACGCGCCGGCGGAAATCGAGGAGACGCTTGCGGACAAGAAGGAGATGCCCCCGCTCGACGAATCCGCGAGAGAGGCCCTGGCAAACCGGCCCGAGGTTCGCCAGGCGGACGCCCAGGTTGAGGCGGCCCTGCAGGCTCTCCGCGCGGCCCAGGGGAAATACTGGCCGACGATCTCTGCGAGCGGGTCGTACACGTGGAACGACGGGACGACCGACTCCGCGAGGTTCGGCGGCAAGAGCGATCTCGGCAATTCGTGGAGCGCCCAGGTGGGATTGACGTTCCCTCTGTTCGAGGGGTTTGCCGCCCACGGAAAGGTCCGGGAGGCCGAGGCGAATCTCGATGCGGCGCATGCAAACCGGGAGAATCTCAAGCAGGGCGTTCTGCTCGACGTCAATCAGGCGCACGCCAACCTGGACGACGCCCGCGTCCGCGTGACGCTCACGGAGAGCAACCTCAAGAAGGCGAGGGAAAACATGGACCTCGCCAAGGGACGTTACGAGGCGGGGGTGGGCGCGATCATCGAGGTGACGGACGCGAACACTTCCCTCGTCAAAGCCGAGACGGACGCGCTTCAGGCCCTGGGCGATCTTCAACTCGCGATTGCCCGGCTTGAGCGGGCGATTGGGCGGCGGTGACGCCGTGCCGATAACCTTCGCATCTCTTCAGAGGCGCTGGATCGCGGTTGCGGCTGTTCTTCTCCTTGCCGCGATCGGCGCGGGAACGTACTGGTTCTGGCCTCGGGCGAAGGCGGGAGGGTTCAAGACGGCTAAGGCGGAGCGCGGAGACCTAGTCACGACTGTCTCCGCGACCGGGACGCTTTCGGCCGTCGTGACCGTCCAGGTGGGAAGCCAGGTCTCCGGAACGATCCAGTCGCTCGGCGCCGACTTCAATTCCCAGGTCAGGAAGGGGCATGTGATCGCCCGGATCGATCCGTCCCTTTTTGACGCCCAAGTCAAGCAGGCGGAAGCCAACCTCGCGACGAGCGAGGCGGCGCTGGCCCGCGCGCGGCTCGCGCGCCTGGAATCGAAGAGGAACAGCGACCGGATGGCGGTTCTCTCGGCGAAAGGGATGGTGTCCAGCGCGGAGGCGGACGCGGCGCTCACCGCGTTCGAGACATCGGTCGCTCAGGAAAAAGCCGGCGAGGCGGAGGTTCAGCGCGCGCGTGCGGCGCTGGAACAGGCGCAAGTGAACCTCCGGAACACGGTCATCACGTCGCCCATCGACGGGACGGTGATCTCCCGGAACGTGGACGTGGGCCAGACCGTGGCCGCCTCCCTCCAGGCCCCGACGCTTTTCACGATTGCCCAGGACCTTACGAAGATGCAGGTCGAGGCGGCGATCGACGAATCGGACGTGGGACAGCTCAAGGAGGGACAGCCGGCGACGTTCACCGTGGACGCGTTTCCGGCCGAGACGTTCTCGGGCCGTGTGACGCAGATCCGGAAGGCCCCGGTGATCGTCCAGAACGTCGTGACCTACACCGCGCTTGTGGCCGTCGCGAACGAGAGGCTCATCCTGCGGCCCGGAATGACGGCGACCGTCTCGGTCAGGACGGGGGAGTACAAGGACGCCCTGCTGGTCCCGAACGCGGCATTCCGCGTCAAGGTCGAGCAGTCCGCCCGGAAGCCGGCGAGCGGGCCGGCCGCGGCGGGCGCAAGAAAGGAAAAGCCGGCCGGAACGCGGACGATCTGGGTGCTGGAGGATGGGAAAGCGTTTCCGCGGGAGGTCGTCATCGGTGCGAACAATCCCGACAAGACGATCATCGCGAGCGGGCTCAAAGAAGGAGAAGCGGTGATCGTCGAATCGCAGGCGAAGAACGCCAAGAAGCCGGGAGCGGGCGGCTGGCGCGGGTTCTTGTGATCCGCCTGGAGAGAATCGAGAAAGAATACCGGATCGGCGAAGGGAGTTTCCTGGCCCTGAATGGGATCGATCTCACGGTCGGGAAGGGCGAGTTTCTCGCCATCACGGGCGCGTCGGGATCGGGGAAATCGACGCTCCTCAACATCCTGGGGCTCCTCGACAGGCCCACGCGGGGGCGGTATGTCCTGGACGGACGGGAGGTCTCCTCGCTCGACAAGGCGGAGCGGGCGCACCACCGGAACCGCTTCATCGGCTTCGTTTTTCAGAGCTTCAACCTGCTGGCCCGCACGTCCGCTCTCGAGAACGCCGAGCTCCCGCTCGTCTATTCGAACGCGGAGCCGGCCGCGCGGCGGGAGCGCGCGCGGAAATCTCTTGCCGACGTGGGGCTGTCCTCGCGGGAGAACCATCTCCCGACGCAGCTCTCGGGCGGCCAGCAGCAACGCGTCGCGATCGCCCGGGCGCTCGTGAACGAGCCGGTCCTCCTCCTGGCCGACGAGCCGACGGGAAACCTGGACACGAGGACGAGCGAGGAGATCATGGACCTCCTGACGCGGCTCAACCGGGAGCGGGAGCTCACAATCGTGATGATCACGCACGAGCCGAGCGTCGCGGCGTACGCGGGGCGGACGATCGCGCTCCGGGACGGGATGATCGTGGCGTGATCGCGGGAGCCGACAGCGTCATTGGTCAATCGTCATTCGTTATTGGTCGGTCACCATTGACCATTGATTATTAACTATTGACCATCTATTAACTATGGACTTCACCGCCACATTTCGCATCGCGCTTCGCGCGCTCCGGCGCAACCGGCTCCGCTCGTTTCTGACCGCTCTCGGCGTCATCATCGGCGTGGGCGCCGTGATTGCCATGGTGGCCCTCGGCGAGGGGGCCCAACGCGCCATCGAACGGCAGATGGAACAGTTCGGGACGAATGTCCTGATGATCTTCGCGGGATCTGCGGGGACAGGCGGACGGCAGGGGGGGATGGGGTCTCTCCCGACGCTGACGCTAGACGACGCGAAGGCGATCGAGAAGGAAGTGTCCAGCGTTTCGCTCGTCACGGCCACGGTACGGACGCAGGTGGTCGCCGTCTACGGGAACCAGAACTGGACCACATCCGCGTTCGGCGTTACGCCCGAGTTCGCGGCCGTGCGGCAGTGGACGGTCGCCGCCGGCCGGTTCATCAACCAGACGGACATGGAGGGGGAGGCGCGGGTCTGTCTCCTGGGTCAGACCGTCGCGGGGAACCTCTTCGGAAACGCCGATCCCGTGGGCGAGACGATCCGGATCAAGAACCTGCCCATGAAGGTCATTGGCGTCCTGGCGAAGAAGGGGACGACAATCTCCGGATCGGACGCGGATGACGTGCTCTACCTGCCCCTTCTGGTCGCGATGAAAAGGATCCAGGGAACGACGCGACTCGGCTCCATCCAGGTCCAGGCGCGGAGCGCGGAGGACCTTCCGCTCGCCGAGGAGCAGATCTCGGCGCTCCTCCGCCAGCGGCATGGCATCGCCGCTGGCGAGCCGCCAGACTTCGTCGTCCGGAACTTCTCGGAGACATTATCCACCCGAGAGGAACAGGCGCGGACGTTCAAGTACCTTCTTGCCGGGATCGCATCGGTGTCGCTCGCCGTCGGCGGGATCGGGATCATGAACATCATGCTCGTCTCCGTCACAGAGAGGACGAAGGAGATCGGGATCCGGATGGCCGTTGGAGCGACCGAGCGGGACATTCTGTCGCAGTTCCTCGTGGAGGCCGTGAGCCTCTCGGTCGTGGGGGGCATCCTCGGGATCCTGCTAGGAATCGGCGGATCTCTCGTCATGGCCTGGATGGGGATGGGGCAGACGAGCCTGTCCCTCTGGCCGATCGTCCTGGCGTTCGCCGTCTCCGGTCTCGTCGGTATCTTCTTCGGCTATTGGCCCGCCCGCCGCGCCGCCCGCCTGGATCCGATCGAAGCGCTCCGGTATGAGTAGCTCCGCCGGGTCTCGGTGAATGGGTGAATGGGTGAATAGACAACAGCGGCATTCACCTTTCGGCTCGATCGATTCACCGATTCACAGATTCACCAATGCGCCCGGCTTCTTGAGTCGGCCTCTCGCGGCCGAGGCGGGCGTCTTCCTGGCATATATTCTTCTCACTGTCGTCATGACCTATCCGGTCGCGTTCCGTCTTTCGGCGACCGAGGACCCGGGCGACCCACTGTTCATCGCCTGGACGATCTTCTGGGTCCAGCACCAGCTCTTCACCGACCCCCTCCACCTCTTCGACGCGAACATATTCTTCCCCTATCCGAAGACTCTCGCCTTTTCGGAGCACATGATCGGGTCCGCGCTCCTGGCCCTTCCCATGAGGCTGTTCACGGACGATCCGATCGTCGTCTACAACCTTCTGGCCATTCTGACCTTCATCCTCTCCGGTTGGGGGACGTACCGCCTGGCCTTTCACCTTACCGGGAACCGATGGGCGGCGTTCATCGCGGGGGCGATCTTCGCCTTCACCCCTTTCCGAACGTACCAGTTCGGCCACCTGCACGTGATGAACACGCAATGGGTCCCGTTCGCGGTGCTATCTCTCATCCGTGTATTCGAGACGCGCGGGGCATTCCGCCATGTCGCGGGACTCACGGGTTTCACCCTGCTGCAGATACTCTCTTCCGGGAGCCATGCGCCGTTCTTTGTCGTCATTATGGTGGGAGTTGGTGCGGCATTGATCGCCGGAGAGGTCAGGATTTTGGCAGACGCCAGATTTCTTTCCCGTGTCTTGACGGCCGTTCTGTTGGTCGTGGTGTTTGTCGCCCCTTTTTGGCAGACTTATCGGTCAATCAAGAATGAGTATGCTTTTCGCGCGGACCCTCCGCTGCAATATTTTTCAGCTGTGCCGATACACTACTTGGCCGCTCCGCCGAAAAACAGGCTCTACGCCCCTCTCACCTGGCGCCTCGGCCACTATGAGAGCCACCTGTTTCCCGGTCTTGTTCCAATCTTCGGGGGAATGCTGGCGTTTCTCCCCAGGAAAAGGCGTTCAGAACGTGATGCCGCAGTCTATATGGCGAGCGGAAGCCAGAAAGCCGCGGGGAGAAAGGATGCGCTCCTGCTTCTGGATTTGGCTGTTCTGATGTCGTTCCTGGTTCTTGTTCTCGTAACATTCTTTGGCGAGATTCACCTGGTTCTGGGTTTGCGGGTTAGCCTTAAAAGCCTCTGGCCGGCATGGATCACACTTCTCGTTCTTCTTGCCGTTCGATGGCTGATCGGGCGCGGCCGGCCATTCTTGCAACGATTTGTTCTTGATGGCAGGTTTCCGATTACGTGGCTTCTGCTTCTACTGTTGGCAATCTCCCTCTCGTACGGTCCCTACGGGCCGGGTCGTTCCTTGTATAGCCACGCTGTGTCTGTTCTTCCAGGGATGGAGTTTCTGCGTGTCCCAGCCCGGATTGGGATTTTCGTTCCTTTCTTCCTGGCTGTTCTCTCATCCTTCTCGATTGTCCGTTTGTCGCGGTATGCTTCTTCCCGGCTCGTCCTCTTGGGGGTACTTCTTCTCGTTCTTGCAGAGTCTGCCAGCGTTCCTCTTGCATCGGGGTCTGTGCCAGTTCGGCCGCATATCTACGACCTCCTAGGGAAGCTGTCGGGACCGGGTGCCATGGCTCGCTGGCCAATGGCAAGAGATGAGAAAGGGATGGGCGACCTCTTGCCGCAATACTACTCGATTGCCCACTGGAGGCCGTTGCTGTATGGCTACAGCGGATTCAGGCCGCCGGGATATTATGTCGTTAAGGACGCACTCGAGAAGTTTCCGGATGAAGAGTCGATGCGATTTCTGCGGGAACTTGGAGTCCGTTTCGTTGTGGTGGATGGGGAGGTCGTGTCGAGGGAGGAGGGTGACCGTGTCGTTCGAGAGGTCGAAGAGAATCCTCGGTTGACCTTCCGATCGCGGGACGGCCCGGTCGCTCTTTACGAGTTGGTGTCCGCGCCTCCAGCGCATTCGGCCGAGACGGCCGACGCGGGCGGCGAGATCTCGCGCAAGGAGTGGAAGGTGTCAGCATCCGACAACACCACCCCGACGGAGGCGGCGATCGACGGCCGACGCGAGACGACTTGGGACTCCGGGCACCCGCAGCGGCCTGGCGATTTCTTTCAGGTCGACCTGGGGCGGCCGTACAATCTTTCAATGATCGAGATTCCCATGGGGGCGAGCGTTGGGGAGTTCCCCCGGGGCCTCCAGATTCTCGTGTCGGATGACGGCATCAAGTGGCGGACAGTCGTTGTCAGGAACTCTCCGCTCGCGGAGTATCTCATGCAGGCCGCGCGGATGCCGCGCGACGTTTGGTTCAGGGTCACGTTCTCTCCGGTCGAGGCGCGTTTCTTAAGGCTCGAAGTCACGCGCTCCGACCGGGCCTTCGCTTGGCGCATCCCGGAGCTGAGGCTCTATCATTAATGGACCCGCTGACGCATATCGGTACTGGTTTCGTCCTCGCGCGCGCGGGTCTCGGGGCGCGGCACGGCCGGGCGGCGGCCGTTACGCTCGTGACCGCCTCGATCGCGCCGGACGTGGACTACGTGATGAAGGCTGGCGGGAATGCCGTCTACCTGGAGTTCCATCGGGGGCTGACGCATTCGTTCGCCGGGATCGCCGCCCTCTCGCTTCTCCTGGCCCTGATAATACGCGGCATCTTTTTGCGGTCGGAACGACCGCCTCCTTTCGGGTCCCTGTTCGGGCTGGCCTTCGCGGGGATGGGGACTCACCTTTTCCTCGATTTCATCAACGCATACGGCATCCGCCCTTTCCTTCCCTTCTCTGGGGTATGGACCAGCGGGGACTGGGTGTTCATCATCGACCCGTTGATCTGGCTTCTTCTGCTCGGGGCGGTCGTTTCGTCCCGGTTCAGGCCGGAAACGGCCCATCGGGCGGCCCGGGCGGCGCTGGCGGGGATCGCAGTCTACATCGCGCTGAGGGCCGCGGGCCACGGACTCGCGGAGCGCGTCGTCCGCGGGCAGTTCCCCCAGGCCGCGAAGGTGGGGATCATCCCTCTGCCCGGGAATCCTCTGCCCGTTTCCTGGGGAGTCATCCTCACGACGCCCCAAGGGACGGCGCGGGGATGGATTTCTCTTGTCCCGCGGGCGATCGCCGTGACGGAGACATTCTCCCAGCCGGACGGGGGGCCGGTCGTTTCTCGGGCCATGAACACGTATACGGCGCGAGTTTTTCACGACTTCGCGCAGTTTCCCGTCCAGGAGGTCGAGGCGCGCCCTGATGGATGGCGCGTGGCGTGGCGGGACCTTCGGTTCTCGTTCCTAACGGACGAGCCGCGGTTCATGGCGGAGGTGCTCCTGACGCCGGACCTGAACGTCCGGCGGGAAGGGTTCAGCTTCTGAGAGAAGCGGGTCAACCGTTTTCCGGCGCGGCGGCCGTGAGGCCTTCCTTGTAGGCGAGGGCGACGGCCTCGAGCTTGCTGTGCATGTGAAGCTTCTCGAGAATGTGCTGGGTGTGGTTCCGGACGGTGGCGTAGCTGATGAAAAGGCGGTCGGCGATCTCGCGGGCCGAGCGGCCCTCGGCCATGAGCCTCAGGATCTCGCGCTCGCGGGGGCTGAGGATAGAGAGGGACGGTTCGTCTCCGTTCCCCCCATCCGGATGTTCGCGGGGGACGGGGTCGGGGCACGCGCCCGGGTCCTTGGGTACGGTCTCCTCCAGCGGCCTCAGGTAGTGAACGACCGTCG
>CAKKSE010000212.1 GCA_919903025.1 Nitrospiria bacterium
CCCGCCTCCTGCCTCAGTTCCCCCAGTTCGAGAACCTCTTCACGGCCGGAAAGGACGGTTGGGTCCGGGCGTCCGTCGTGCGTCCGGAAGGGGAGAAGCCGGTCGGAGTGCTTGACCGCCTCTACTTCCGAGAGGTCATGGCCACCGGACGGCTGGCGCTGGGCGAGGTTCAGATCGGCCGTCTGACCGGGAAGGGGGTTCTTGTCGTGGCCCATCCGGTCCGGGACTTCTCCGGCCGTCTTACGGGCCTGATCGGCGCGCCGATCTCGCTCACGCGATTTCAGAAATGGCTGGCGGAGCATGAATCCGAAGCCGGAGCCGGGACGACTATCACGATTATCCACAGGGAAGGACGGGTGATCGCCGACTCCGTCGCTCCGGAGGCGTGGGCGGCGGGCGACGTCCGCGAAAGTCCATGGTTTCGCCAAGTGGCGGCCCAGAAAGAAGGGACGGCGGAAATCGCGCTGGAGGACGGCGTGCCGCGGCTAGCGGGCTTCGCTCCCGCCCTGTCGGGAGCGGTCTATGTTGTGGCCTCCAGCCCCAGGGATGTCGTCTTCGCTCCCCTACGGCAGGAAATCTACGAACGGATCTTGTTCCTCCTGGCCGCTTTTCTTGGAATGCTTCTGGCCGCGGAGATAGCCGTTCGGCACTTCACGAAGCCGCTGGTCCGTCTGGCCGAGGGCGCCAGGCGGATCGGGGCCGGAGCCCTGGACGAGCGGATCACGGTGTCCGGCCGGGACGAGGTGGCCGTCGCGGCCGATGCGTTCAACCAGATGGCCATTTCCCTTCAAAAGCGGGAGGAGGATCTTGACCGCTCCGCGGCCGAGCTGAACGAAGCGTACGGCGTCCTGCTGGCGCGGACTCGCGAGCTGAGCCTCCTGCTGGACGTGAGCCAAGCCCTCTCCTCCACCCTGGATCTCGACGACCGGCTGGCCGCGTTCGCGGAAAAAATGGCCAAGGGGGTTCCCGTCACGTTCTGCCGCGTTGCGTTGCTCGAAAACAAGGGCAAACAGTTCGTCATCCGGGCCGCCTATCCCCTGAGGGCGCTGGACTGGGACCCCGGCGTCGGGCACGTTTTTCCGCTGGCCGACTGCCCCCTTGAGCAACAGCTCTTCGCCGAACAGAGGCCCATCATTCTGGAGAACATCCAGCCGGCCGACTTCCGGCCGGGATGCATCGAGGCCACCTTCATCGGGCTGGCCCGAAGCGCCCTCCTCCTCCCTATCCAAGTCAAGGGGCGGCCTATGGGCGTCGTTCTCCTGGGAGAGATGCGGTCCTGGGACCGGGAGTCGTTCCACGCGGGAAAGGTCCGGCTGTGCGAGGCTCTCGTCGACCAAGTGGGCGTGGCGATCGAGAACGCCCAGCTCTACGAGGATCTGCGCGACACGCTCCTCCAGACGGTGTCCTGCCTGGCCCGGGCGATTGACGCCAAGTCTCCGTGGACGCGTGGTCACTCCGAGCGCGTCACCGGGTACGTCCTGGCGCTGGGCGAGAGGCTCGGCCTCGGCCAGGAGGAACTCGAGTCCTTGCGTCTGGCCGCTCTGCTCCATGACATCGGCAAGATCGGGACCTACGATTTCCTGCTGGAGAAGGCGGAGCGGCTTACGCCGGAGGAGTTCGAGATCGTCCGGAAGCACCCGCTCACGAGCGCGGAGATCCTGGAGCCGATCTCCCTCTTTCAGGCGATCGTCCCCGCCGTGCGGTCCCACCACGAACGCTGGGACGGCCGGGGTTATCCCGACGGTCGGACGGGCGAAGCGATCCCGCTGTTCGGGCGGATCCTGGCGGTGGCCGATACGTACGACGCCATCATGGCCGACCGCCCCTATCGGAAGAGCCCCGGGCGGGAGTGGGCGCTTGCGGAGATCCGGCGCTGCGGAGGGACCCAGTTCGACCCCGCGCTGGTGGAAGTCTTCCTCCGGATCCCCGAGGAGATTCTGGAGCGGGTCGCGTCCGGGGCCGACCGGAGTAGCGATAGCGGCCCGGCGGCCGGGGTGAAGGGCGGGTAGGTCGGGGACGCGCTATCTTCCCTTGTCCGAAAGCTCCGCCTATCCTTCTCTTCTTACGAACCTCAGCAGATCGCGGGTCCTCCAGACCTTGATTCCCTTGATGTCCGCGAAGTGTCGGTCGTTGGACCATATCCTATCGTTCGTCATCGCGAGAGCGAGGGCCACAAAGGGGGCATCAAGAGGGTCTTTGTCGCCGATGACCCTGTCTGCTCTCTTCATGTAGGGCTTTATTTGGGGGTCCTTCCGGCTTTTCTATGGGTATCCCCCACATCTTGTGGTTTCGGGATGCT
>CAKKSE010000213.1 GCA_919903025.1 Nitrospiria bacterium
GAATGGGTGAAACGGCGTATCGGGAGATCCCAGCCGCCCAGCCACCCGTTAGGTCGGTGCGGTTGCAAGCAGTCCCATCAGGCGGGAGCGCTGGTCGTCCGTCAGGTGGACGAACTTGATCCCGAGTCCCGGCGTGAGGCTGCTTTCGGCCGTCACGTCCCGTCCGAGGATGTAGACGACCTCGCCAAGGACCCTGAGGGGGCCTTCTCCCTCCTGGTTGATCTGAAGAAGGATCGGCGTTCCCATCTCGAAACCCTTCTCGTCAGGAGTTTCCAGGAAGACGCCGCCCAGGCTGATGTTCGTGGACGTGAAATCGGTCTGAGCGCTTCCGTCGACGTTCGACGTGGAGAACCGGATCCTCAGGGGGATCCGGGGGTGCTGGCGTCTCTGGGCCGGGTCTTCGCTCTGCGGTTCCATGTGTTCTCCCCCCGCGCTTTGCCCGATGCGTTAAATCTACCATAACGGAACGGCCGGCTCCAGGGGCGACTGCGGTTCCTTCGCTTCTTGCCGTCCGGCGCCGGGTTGTGGTACAAGGAAATCGACCCGAGCGCTCCTCTTGAGAGGGGGGAGCGCTCCATTTTTTCACGGTTGAAGAATCCCGCCTTGAAAGGCGGGGATTCTCCGACCTCTAAGGTACTTCTTGTTATTTGCATTCGTGCGCCTTGACCCCGCCCCCCTTGGGGCGGGGATTGCGGCGCACTTCACGGTTCTTGACGGACTTGCGGTTCCGAGACCCCTCGGGCCGCCGTTCGTTGGCGGGAGAGAAGGCAATGCGAGCGGAATGGGTGAAAGGGAGGAAGGGCGTCGTCACGCAGATGCACTACGCCCGGCAGGGGGTCGTGACCGAGGAGATGGCTTGCGTGGCGGGGCGCGAGCGGTTGAGCCCCGAGCTGGTCCGCGCGGAGGTCGCCCGGGGGAGGATGGTCATCCCGGCGAACGTCCGGCACACGAACCTTCAGCCGATGGGGATCGGAATCGCCGCGACCTGCAAGATCAACGCGAACATCGGCAACTCGGCGCTTTCCTCCGGCGTGGACGAAGAGCTCTCGAAGCTGAGCCTCTGCCTCAAGCACGGGGCCGACACGGTCATGGACCTCTCGACCGGGAAGCAGATCCGGGAGATCCGGCAGGCGATCCTCGGCCACTCGCCGATCCCGGTCGGGACGGTGCCGATCTACGAGGCGGTCGAGCGGGTGAAGGACCCGGTCGATCTCACGGCCGACGACATCCTGGACGTCATCGAAGAGCAGGCGGCCCAGGGGGTGGACTACATGACCGTCCACGTCGGCACGCTCCTCTCGCACATCCCGCTCGTCTCGTCGAGGATCACCGGGATCGTCTCGCGGGGCGGTGCGCTCATGGCCCAGTGGATGCTCCACCACCACAAGGAGAACCCCCTCTACGCGCACTTCGACCGCCTTCTCGAGATCTGCCGGCGGTACGACGTGACGCTCTCGCTGGGCGACGGTCTTCGCCCCGGGTGCCTCCACGACGCCTCCGACGACGCCCAGTTCGCGGAGCTCAAAATCCTGGGGGATCTTGCCCGCCGGGCCTGGGCGGAGGACGTCCAGGTGATGATCGAGGGGCCGGGCCACGTGCCGATGGACCAGATCGAGATGAACGTGAAGAGGCAGATGGAGCTTTGCGGGGAGGCGCCGTTCTACGTCCTCGGCCCGCTCGTGACCGATATCGCGCCGGGGTACGACCACATCACGAGCGCGATCGGCGGGGCGCTCGCCGGATGGGCGGGGGCGGCGATGCTCTGCTACGTGACGCCCAAGGAGCACCTTGGGCTTCCGGACCTGGAGGACGTCCGGCAGGGAATCATCGCCTACAAGATCGCGGCCCACGCCGCGGACATCGCCCGGCGGCGGCCGGGTGCGCGCGATCGGGACGACGAGCTTTCCCGCGCGCGGTACGCCTTCGACTGGAGCCGCCAGTTCGCCCTCGCGCTCGATCCGGACCGGGCGCGGGAGTATCATGACGCGACGCTTCCCCAGGCATCCTTCAAGGAGGCCCACTTCTGCTCCATGTGCGGCCCCAAGTTCTGCTCGATGAAGATTTCGCAGGAGGTCGAGGCCGCGAGCGCCGAGCCGGCCGAGGCGGTCGGTTCAGAGTCCGGGGGATCTCGCTCGTCGGACGGAGTGTTGGGCGGGCACGGTGTGCCGCCCTACGGTTGGGTGAGCGGGCGAATTTCGTAGGGCGGGTCACTGGACCCGCCGAGACTTGGTTTTCCGTCCCTCCTTGACAGGTCCGGCGCTCGACCATAAGATACCGTTCGTTTATCGGACGCCGAAGTGGTGGAATTGGTAGACACGCTAGATTCAGGGTCTAGTGGGCCTCGCGCCTGTGGGGGTTCGAGTCCCCCCTTCGGCACCAATAAAGCAAGGTGAATCGGTGAATAGGTGAATAGGTGAATTGACTGATGACCAATGACCAATGACCAATGCGGACGGTGAATCGGTCAACAGGTGAATCGGTGAACAGGAACCCCTCTCTCCCCCTTGTGCCATCTCCATCCGCCGCTTGACTGCCGATTTGTCCCGGTCAACCGTGCCCACGAAACCTTCCAAGGCGATCGAGACCTTTCCCAACCCGAAGCCCGGCCGGGACTACGAGATTTCGTTCGAGTGTCCCGAGTTCACGTGCCTCTGCCCGCGGACCGGCCAGCCGGATTTCGCGACGATCCGGATCCGGTACGTTCCCGACAAGCTCTGCGTCGAGCTCAAGAGCCTCAAGCTCTACCTCTGGTCGTACCGGAACGAAGGCGCGTTCCACGAGGCAGTGACGAACAATATCCTGGACGATCTCGTCCGCGCCTGCCGGCCCCGGTTCATGCAGGTCGTCGGGGACTTCTTCGTCCGAGGCGGGATCCACACGGTCGTCACGGCGACCCACGAGGGCTCGTCCTCACCCATTTCTTGACGAATCGTCCGCTTTCATGCGATCTTTAGCAGGGTTGAGCGCCGCGTGGGGGGTATCGGTTGCGCGGAAGGGACCCTGCGCGTGGACTAGGCGCCGGATCGTCCGCGTTCGCTTGCGATCGTCTTCACCGCTTCGGTGCGCGAGAGTGGCGGAACTGGCAGACGCGTCGGACTTAGGATCCGGTGGGCAACCGTGGGGGTTCGACTCCCCCCTCTCGCACCACGAATCTCAGGACAGGAAACGAGGAAACCCGTGAAAGTTGACGTCGAAGAACCGAGCGCGACGAGGCGCGTTTTCAAGATCGAAGTCCCCTCGGAGGACGTGTCGCGCGCCTACTCGAAGGCCCAGGCCGCCGTGGGCCGGAAGGCGAAGATTCCGGGCTTTCGTCCCGGGAAGATTCCCGCGTCGATCCTGGAGCGGCAGTACGCGGGCGAGATCGAGAACGAGATGATCCAGATTCTCGTTCCGACGAGCTTCGCGCGCGCTCTCCAGGAAACGGGCGTTACGCCAGTGGACGACCCGACGTTCAGCGATCTCAAGGTGGCCAAGGGCGAGCCGCTCCGGTTCACCGCCGCGGTCGACGTTCTGCCGGACGTCAAGCTTGGGCCGTACCTCGATATTCCGATCGAGGAGGAAGAGGCCGTCGTCACGGATGAGGACATCCAGAAAGGGGTCGAGGCGATCCGCAACGTGCGCGCGGAGCTCGTCCCAGCGCCGGAAGGGGCTCGCGTGGCGGGCGGGGACTACATCCGCCTGGACTACGACGGCTCGATCGACGGCGAGCCGGCGGAGAAGGTGCAGGGGCAGGACCTCCTCATCGAGATCGGAACGGAGACCCTGGTCCCCGGCTTCGAGGCCCAGGTCGTCGGCGCGGGCGTGGGAGAGGCGCGCGAAATCGTCGTGACGTTTCCCGGCGACCACAAGAACCCGCGCCTCGCTGGCAAGAAGGTGACGTTTCAGGTGACGGTCAAGGAGATCAGGCGAAAGACCCTGCCGGAGGTCGACGACGAGCTGGCGCTGGACATGGGGCACGAGACGCTCGACGCCCTTCGCGCGGACCTCCGCGGGAAGATCGCGGACGAGAAGGCGCGGGTCCTGGAGCGGAACTACAAGGAGAGGATCGTCCGGTCGCTCGTGGAGGCCCACCCGGTCGAGATTCCCGAATCGTTGGTTGAGCGGCGGGTGGGGGGCATGATTCTTCAGGCCCACATGGACCTCATCCAGGCCGAAGACACGGAGCGGCTGAAGGCGCTCTCCGAGCGTCTCCGTCCCGTGGCGCGCGATCAGATTCGGGGAGAGCTTGTTCTGGAGAAGATCGCCGGGGCGGAGGGGATCGCCGCGACCGACGCCGAGGTGGACGCCGAAATCGAGAAGATGGCCGTGCCGCGTTCCGGCCAGCCGCCGCGCTCGCCCGAGGCGGTCCGCGCGGCGATCGTCAAGCGGGAAGGGAGCCTGGACGGCCTGCGGGCGGCCGTCCGCCAGGAGAAGACGCTGGCGTTTCTCCTGGCGCGGGCGAAGATCGCGCCCAAGTCCAGGATCGTTGTGCCGTAGGGTTTGGTCAACCGCTGAGAGCGCAGAGAACGCCGAGATGGGCAGCAAAAGACTCGAAACGTGACGAAGACACGGTTTCCCTGGGGTCTCCGCGATCTCCGCGGTGAACAAGAAGACGGAGGATTCATGCTCATACCCATCGTTGTCGAACAGACCAACCGCGGGGAGCGCGCGTACGATATCTACTCCCGGCTCCTTCGCGACAGGATCGTCTTTCTCGGGACGCCGATCGACGACATCGTCGCCAACACGGTGATCGCCCAGCTCCTTTTCCTCGAGGCGGACGATCCCGAGAAGGACATCAACGTCTACATCAACTCGCCCGGGGGGATCGTCACGTCCGGGCTCGCGATCTACGACACGATCAACTACATCAAGAGCCCGGTCTCCACGATCTGCATCGGCCAGGCCGCGAGCATGGGGTCGCTCCTCCTGTCGGCCGGGACGAAGGGGAAGCGGTTCTCCCTTCCCAACGCCCGGATCATGATCCACCAGCCGCTCGGAGGGTTTCAGGGGCAGGCGACGGACATCGAGATCCACGCGCGGGAGATCCTCCGGATGCGCGAGGTGCTGAACGAGATCTACGCCAAGCACACGGGCCAGGCGATCGAACGGATCCGGACGGACACGGAGCGCGACTTCTTCATGTCGGGCGATCAGGCCAAGGAGTACGGCCTGATCGACGAGGTGATCGTCATGAAGGAAAAGCCGAAGAAGGGTTGAAACGCGGCGAGAAAAATTGATAATTGAAAATTGCAAATTGAAAATTGCAAACTTAAGACCGGGAGCGGAGGGGGCGGATGTCTAAACGCGGCGAGGAGGGAGGCGGACTCCGGTGCTCGTTCTGCGGAAAGAGCCAGGACGAGGTGAAGAAGCTCATCGCCGGTCCCACCGTCTACATCTGCAACGAGTGCATCGATCTCTGCAACGACATCCTGTCCGAGGATAACGCCGGGGCCGCGCCCAAGGGGGGCGGAAACATCCCGCGCCCGTCCGAGATCCGGAAAGTCCTGGACGACTACGTCATCGGCCAGGAGCGGGCCAAGAAGATCCTCTCCGTCGCGGTCCACAACCACTACAAGCGGATCTCCGCTCCCGCCGACCGGGACGGCATCGAACTTCAGAAATCGAACATTCTCCTGATCGGTCCGACGGGGACAGGGAAGACCCTCCTCGCCCAGACCCTCGCCCGGATGCTGGACGTTCCTTTTACGATCGCCGACGCCACGACGCTGACCGAGGCGGGGTACGTGGGGGAGGACGTCGAGAACATCATCCTCAAGCTCCTCCAGGCCTCCGAGTACGACGTGGAGCGGGCCCAGCGCGGGATCATCTACATCGACGAGATCGACAAGATCAGCAGGAAGGCCGAGAACCCTTCCATCACGCGCGACGTCTCCGGCGAGGGCGTCCAGCAGGCCCTGTTGAAAATCATCGAAGGGACGACGGCCTCCGTTCCCCCCCAGGGAGGGCGCAAGCACCCCCACCAGGAGTTCGTCCACGTCGACACGACGAACATCCTCTTCATATGCGGCGGGGCGTTCGTCGGGCTGGAATCGATCATAGAACAGCGGACCGGGCAGAAGGTCATCGGCTTCGGCGCCGACGTCAAGAGCCGCTCCCAGCGCCGCAACGGGGAGATCCTCGCGGCCCTCGAGCCGGAAGACCTCCTCAAGTACGGGCTGATCCCGGAGTTCATCGGGCGCCTCCCGGTCACGGCCACGCTCGAGGAGCTGGACGAGCACGCGCTTGTGAAGATCCTCACCACGCCGAAGAACGCCCTCATCAAGCAGTACCAGAAGCTCCTTGCCTTCAACAACGTCCGCCTCCGGTTCACGGACGGGGCGCTGGCCGCGATCGCCCACAAGGCCAGCCAGCGGAAGACCGGGGCGCGGGGCCTTCGCGCGATCCTGGAGCAGACGATGCTCGACATCATGTACGAGATCCCGTCGAGAAACGACGTGCGCGAATGCGTCATCAACGAGGACGTCGTCGCGAACGGCTCCCAGCCCATCCTCCTCGTCGAGGCCCAGGCAGAGAGCGCGTAGTCCGCGGTGAATCGGCGAATTGCCGTTTGCCGTGGGCGCGGCCGTCCCGACGAGAGATCGTTTCCTTGAAACCATCCCATGAGTCTGCTAGTGTTGTGTCCCCAACGCTTCTTTACATAGAAAAAGTGAGACGTCATTCCCGCGGAAGCGGGAATCCAGACCAAAATGACTGGATTCCGGGTCAAGCCCGGAATGACGAACAAAGCAAAGGGAATTCCGGGACACTACACTAGGGTGGGCGGCATGATTCCTCCCAAGCATATCGTCTGGTCGATGGGGAACCGCGAAATCGATCTGTCCGATCCCTCCGACAGGGCTTGGTGGATCAAGCAGGTTCTCATGCACGGACGAATTGAGGACGTCCTCACCCTTGATTTCGACGAGGTCGAGAGACTCCTCCCGGGGCTCTATCTTCCCCGACCCGTCCGGAAACTCTGGAGCGACTACTTTGCCGCAAAGGGAAGTACTCAGCCCATTCCAGAAGAAGGTCCTTAGCGTCTTCTCTTCGATCGAAGAGAGCAGGGCTTTTCACATGACGGGCGGCACAGCCCTGGCCGCATTCTTCCTGGGGCACCGGCTCTCCGAGGACATCGACTTCTTCACTCCCGATGAGCACTTGATCTCCGTCCTGGCGGAGAAGTTCAAGAACGCTCTTCTGTCCGTCGGGATTCAGGTCTCTGAGATCAGGAACTTTCGCAGCTTCTGGGAAGCCGTTCTCACGCAGGGAGGCGAAAGCATCAAGGTTCAACTCGGCTACGATTCTCCGTTCACTCTTTCCGACTTCGTCGAGGAACTGGGCCTCAAGGTCCATAGTCTCCAGGACATCGCGGCAGGGAAGTTGCTGGCTCTCTATGGAAGAGCGGAAGAACGGGATTTCATCGACATTTATCTGCTCGCGAGAGACGGACGGCTCTCTCTCGATGAGATGATCGATCTGGCCAAGATGAAGGACCCCGGCCTCGACGAATACTACCTCGCGATCGCCTTCGAGCAATCCGAGAAGCTCCCCGACGATCCCGCCAAGCTCAAGGTTGCGCTTCTCTCCCAAGTCGATCCCAAGGACGTGAAGGCGTTCTTTGCCTCCAAGGCCGTGGAGATTTTGAAGAAGCGCCGGGGCGTTTGAATTGTCCGGTCGAATCGACGAGCGATGAAGATTCTCTCCGCCGAGTTCGTGAAGAGCGCGGCCGATCCGAAGGACGCGCCGGCCGACCGCCTGCCGCAGGTGGCCTTCGCCGGGCGGTCGAACGTCGGCAAGTCTTCTCTCATGAACGCCCTTCTCCACCGGAAGAACCTCGTGAAGACGAGCGTAACGCCTGGGAAGACCCAGCTCCTCAACTTCTTCCTCATCAATGAACGGTTTTATCTCGTTGACCTCCCCGGCTACGGGTACGCCCGGGTCCCCGAATCAGAAAAGAAGAAATGGAAAGGCCGGATCGAGGGATACATCACCCGGACGGAGTCCCTCCGGGGCGTGGTCCTTCTGCTGGACCTTCGCCACGCTCCTTCCCCCCTCGATCGGATGATGGTGGAATGGCTCGGACATCACGCCGTCCCGTTCGTTCTGGTCGGGACGAAGGCGGACAAGCTTTCTCGAAGCGAGGAAAAGCGGCAGACCGCGCTCGTCGAACGTTCGCTGGGTGAGGACGGTCAGCGCGTCGTCCCGACGTCCGCCGTCAAGGGAGAGGGGATCGCGGAGGTATGGAAGAAGATCGGTGAATGGGTGAGTCGGTGAATCGAAAGCACTCAGCGTTCAGCAATCAGCGGTCAGCAAGAATGAAATGCGGGTTTTTGTCTTTCGCTGAATGCTGAAAGCTGATTGCCGATTGCTGAAAGCCGACTGCCGCAAGCTGCTTGCTGAGTGCTGACCGCTATCCATGAATCGGTGAATGGGAGTGGCGGGGCGGCGGGGACGCTGGAAACTGGGGCGTATCCGGGAATCTACGGCACAACGAGAAGATCGACGGGATGCCAGCGGGCGATGAGTTCGAAGTCCGCACGGTTGGAAGTGCAGACCACGGCTCCCTGGGTTCTCGCGCTGAAGGCAATGAGGGCGTCGTTGGTCAGGCGGGGGATCTTCGACCGGAGGGACGGGTGACGGTTCCGGACCCAGGCGAGAAAGTCGCCCGCCTCCTTCCAGACGCTATGCGATGGCGTCAGGATTCGATCCACCCGCTCGAAAGGCCGGAAAAGCTCCTCGATTCTCCGACGCGCGATTTCGCTCAACGCGCCGGCCAGAAGTTCCTCGATGACCACGGAGCTGAAGAAGATTCCGGGCGTTTCGTAGGTGTAGAGATCGCGCAGAACTTCCCCGTGCGCGCCGGTGCGGATGAGGTCTACGTACAAGTCCGTATCAACGACGTATTTCCGCACTCACCTGTCCGGGGCGATCCCGCCCTTCCCGCGGACTTTTTCCAGGGAGGACAGAATTTCCTTTCGAAAGACGACAAGATCCAGAGCCTTGGTGACCGTTTCGGTCTCGGTTTTCGTTCCCAGTATGCGCCGGGCGCTTTCGATCTTCCCTTCGTCCAAGTAGAAGTTCTTTCTCCGGATTGCGTGTCTCACCGGCCGTCCTCCCTCTCCCCCCGCGGTTGTACGTATACTACAAGTTCCCATACGCACCGTCAAGCGGGGCGAGGAAGCCGCGCTGAAAGCGCCTCGCTTCTACCTGACCACCGCTCTTGCGATCTTCACCAATAGCCTGAGCCTGTCCGGGTCCGCGCCCTTGAGAAGGCCGGCGAGGCTTGTCTTGAGTTCCTTCGGGTTCTCAGCCCGATGGGCAAACTCGAAGAAGTCTCTGATCTCGACGTCCATGACTTGGGCCAGTTTCTCAAGCGTTTGAAGCGACGGAAACCCCCGCCCCACCTCGATCCTGCTCAGATGTTTCGAGTCGATTCCTACCCGTTCGGCGGCCTCTTCTTGGGACAGTCTCCTCAGACGTCGAATCTCCTTGATGCGGCCGCCAAGCAACTCTCTCGTTGTTTTCACCGCGTCCCCTCCCAATCTGGCGAACGCATGATCCCATTCGGGAGGATGGACCGGAACGGCCACAAATATAGAGTGAGCTTGACAAAGTACGCCTTTTAGATAGACTAGACCATACAGAGGGTAGAAAACGCTTCCCTAATCCCATGTCATTTGCGGGCTTCTGCCCCCTCCGGAAGCATTTCATGGCGTACAGGTTTCTCTCCAGGATACGCGGTCGTCCTCGGCCAGAAGAGGCCGTCTTGGTCCGCGCCATACGTTCCTCTCGCTGGTTCGGCCTCTTGGGAGGCGGAAGGCAGCCATGTCTTCAGGCCCGGTCCGAAGTGCGGATCATCCAAAAAGAACCTCTCCAGATTCAGATCAGGGTCAATCTGCTCAAGAAGCCTCCCCCCATCCCTCCGGTATACTCATCGAGAGACTGGGTAAGCGCGGGGAACCATACGCAGATGGAGGAAGAGTTGAGGGTGGCGGTTGTCCGCCGGCTCGAAGCGTTGAAGACACACAAGGTTCCGAGCGGTATTTCGCGCGCCGAGCCCGTCTCCCAGCCCACGCAACAAGTCCCGTCATCCGAGCCGCCGCAATCGGGCGCGGTTCCGAGTTCGTCAACATCACCGAGCCCCACCCGTCAACAAGAGGGGCTCCTCATCAAAGGGCTCAAGGCCACAAAGCAGATCGGCCATGGAGGACGCGGGCAGGGGACATGGACGCTCACCGGGACAATCGTGAACCGGTCCGGGCGGGCCGCGTCCCAGGCGACTCTCCTCGCGGTCTTTCTCGATCAGGGAGAAGCCGAGGTTCACCGGGATCAGCAGGAGTTCCCGCTGTCGGAAGCCGCCCAGGAATCGGCGTTTGCGTGGAAGGTGAACGCCGTCCCTGCCTCGGCCGAGAAGGTCAAAGTGCGCGTTTTCGGCGCAACGCGGGCGGGGGGCGGCGGCAGGTAGACAGGTGGATATTCCGGAGTGGCTGAAAACCGCCGTTGTCGTTGCTGTCATCTTGTCGTTTGTTGTTGGTATCCAGAGGCGCAGGGAGGCGATCCGTCACAGGTCCCGGCTGTTTCTCGCTCGTATCTTGTTCCCTTTCGGAATGTACATGGCAACGGCGGCGTACTTGGTTCAAGCGGGAAGGCCCCAGCAGGAAGCGATCGCGGTTGCGGTTCTTCTGTTGGTCTTTTTCATGGCATTCGCCGACAAGCTCGTTCCGAGGCGGCGGTCCCGGCACGTGCGAAGAGCCGAACGAAGGAAGGCCATAGCGAGGTTCGAGCGGGAGACGGGCCAGAAGTACAACCAGCGCCGGCACGACATCGACCACGTTGTTCCCTTCTCGCGTGGAGGCAACAACACGGCTGACAATCTCCGCGTCATGCCCAGGTCTCAGAACCGATCGAAGGGCGCGAGATCCCCTTGGTGGGATCTCCTCGGTGGAAGGTCGAGGCGCTAAGAGAATGGCGGATACGCTTTTACTGATGCTTCTTTCGTTCTTGGGCGGGATGCTCCTCTTGAAGGTCATGCAGAAGAGGGAGGAAATTGACGATGAGCAGTCGCCGGATGAAGGCGGGAAACGAACGCGCATTCGGAGAAGCGACCAGATCAAAGTCTGGCGACGGGATCGGGGAAAGTGTCCAGAGTGTGACGCGGACCTCATGCTTGCGCGCATCAAACCACTCGCAGAAGGCGGGTCAAACACCCCGAAGAACATTCGTGTTACCTGTCCCGCCTGCGGCTGGGGCAAGCCCAAGGAATAGGAGGCAGACATGGCCGATCGAAGAGCAGGGAAAATCCCCCACGTCGGCAAGGCCCCACGCTCCCGGAACCAGGACGGCTCATGGCGGAAGAAGCGGAGCGATGCGGGGAAGCAGAAAGGGGAGCGAAAGAAGAAAGGATTCCTGGGTTTGTGGTAGACCCCCGAGAAGATATTGCCACAAATAGCGCCAAGACCAACAACCCCCTGGGAGGTGCGACATGGGACGTCTCGTGAAGATTGCTCTCTTCGTTGGAGTCGTGGTTTTCTCTGGATCGCCCGAAGGGGCGTTCGCCCAGTACGCCACCGGCCCGGACGGGCAGTACGCAGGGCGCGCGCAGGCGTCAGCGGTTCAGAAGAGGGCGGACGAGCCGGAGGTTTTTTTCTCGCTGGAGCAGCGGGTCGGCTATCTGTTTGGGCACACGCTCTATCAGATTCGTTATCCGCTCTACGTGGGCGAAAGCTCTCGCCTGCTGAGCGAGTTGAAGTTCCCCATGGATGCGTCACTTGCAGGAGTCTCTGCTTCGTTCGGGAGGATTGATGTCTGGGATTTGGGAGTTGCCATCGCGACGAACATCTCGAAAGACACCGGGAAGATGAAGGATTCGGACTGGATGGATGTGAACCCGGCAACGAAATCGGTTTATTCGGAGTCTGACACCAAGATGGACGCGATCCTTGTCGATGTCGTGGGAAAGTTCAACGTGCTCCGCAGGGAGACAACAACCCTTGGCGTGATGGTTGGCTACCGCGACGATGACCTGAAGTTCGAGGCACGGAATGTCAATCAAGTCTGCCTTACAGAAACCGGTTGCAGTGAGCTCGGATCGGCGTTTGTGCCTGGCAAAGTGCTCACATACAAGATGACGTACAAGATTCCTTATGGGGGGTTGGCGTTGATCCTGCGCCCGTCACCAAGAGCATCCGTGAATCTGACGGGTGCCCTCGGCCGGGCCTACGCGAAGGACGAAGATAACCATGTGTTGCGTGGGAAGCGGGCCAGTGCTGAATCGGAGGGACCGTACTACTCATTGAAGGCGGAGGGGCGGTTTACATTGACGCCGCAACTGCTTCTTACAGTTGGGGCCGAGTACCTCGTGATCGATGCGGAGGGCAAGCAGAACCAGGTGTGCTATACGCCCACCCCCCGTTGTCCATTCGGCGAGGGTACGACAGGTATCGACTACAAGGCCAAGAGCGAGCAGACGACGGCCACGGTGGGGTTGAGATACGTCTGGTGACTTGCGGCCCGTCTCTCGTCCGCCGGGGCGGGGTTGATGCTCAGCACCACGGCGGGGCGCGGCTCTATTGCCGAGCACCCGGTTGACCCTCGGGTTGGGCGCCCTTTCGGCGCTTTGGGCCAACGGGGACAAGTTCGATCTTGAGCGCGCAGCCGACAGCGGCCGCGTATTTCTTCAGCGATGCCACAGAGGGGGCGTGCGTCCCCGCGGCCTCGAGGCGGGAGATCGCGCTTTTGGTAGTGCCCATACGGACGGCGACGGCTTCCTGCGTAAGGCCGGCACGAGCGCGCGCGGCCAGCATTTCATGAGCAAGGGCGTATTCGACTTCAAGGGCTTTGTATGCTTTGCGAAAGCCACGCCGCGTGGATGCCTTTTCCATGAACTCTTTGTGGTCGTGGCGCACAGGTTTGAATTTCAGATCAGCCATTTTGAGTCTCCTTCAATCGCTTTCGGGCGAGCTTAATATGGAAGAAGATCGGTGAATGGGTGAATGGGTGAATCGAAAGCGCTCAGCGCTCAACGGTCAGCGAGAAAAAATGCGAGTTCCGCCGGGACGGAGGGAGCGTTGGTTGGCGGACGGCTCAGATAGGGGCTGGCCCGGATCATTCGTGAATGCCGTTGCAGCAGGTGTTCATGGATAGTTCGGGCTAGGCCACCTTCTCAAGGCGTTCGGCGACCCAGACCTTGATGATCGACTGGCGGGGGACGCCCAATCGTCTTGCCTCCTTGTCCAGCAAGTGGATCATCCATTCAGGAAAGTCGACGTTCACTCTTTTTTGCTCCTGTTTGGGCCTTCTTGCCCTCGACAAGTCAAGGTGTTTCGAGATATCCTTCCCTTCATCGAATCTCCTGTCAAACTCCCTGGCTTTCATAGATTGCAGCCTCCTCTTTCCTGGAACGCCGCGCCGAGACGATCCTGACCTTCCCGCCCCGATAGGTGATGACTCCAGACCAATGGGTGCCTGAGATCCGTCCGATGACGACGAACCTGGGTTCATCGCCGGTCCTTGCGGGGATCTCGACAAAGTCCGGATCGTTCCAAAGGGCCTGGGCTTCGTGGAAGTCGATCCCATGTTTGTCCTTGTTGCGGCGGCTCTTGTGGGGATCGAACTCGAACTCCATGGTATACTTTCTATACCGGCAGTATACATATTGTCAATCCGGTTCTTGCCGCCCGTCTCCCGCTTTCCCCCCGGAGTCGTCCAGGCGCGATCCGCCAAGCTATGAACATTCTCAAGATGGTGGAATCGTATGGAAGAAGATCCGGGAATGAGTGAATGGGTGAATCGGTGGGTGGGTGAATGGGTGAATGGGTGAATCCGTGAAGCCCCCTCACCCTCACCCTGGCCCTCTCCCCATGGGGGAGAGGGGTTTGGGGCGGAATGTTCTCTCCGATTCCCCGATTCCCCGCTTCACCGTCTCAGAATCGTCAGCGTCTCGACGTGCGGGGTCTGCGGGAAGAAGTCGAACGGCGCGATCCGTTCGACGCGGTATCCCTCGGATGACGGGCCGCTGGGGGGTCGCGCTTTTCGAGGCCGGACAGCCGATCGAGAGAAAAGAGTTCGGAGCCGGATGCACGATGCTTCTACCTGACCAGAGCTCTTGCGATCTTCACCAACAGCCTGAGCCTGTCGGGGTCCGCGCCCTCCAAAGGAGGGAGGGTGGTATGGGCGGCGGCGGTATTGACAAACGGCCCGCTATTGGCTATTTTTTGTTGAAGAAGATATCCTGCCTCCTTCCTCTCCAGGAGCGAAGAGATCGCATGCGGCACCGAGCCCTTCCACGGCATTTCTCTCTCTCTCTCGGAAGTAGTGTAAGTTTCATCAAATCCCTTTCCGGGGGTTTGTTCGCTCGTTCCGCCATCCTGCTTTTCTCCGTTCTTTTTGCTGTGTTGGCCGCGGGCGGATGCGCGTCCAAGGGACCCTCTCCTCCGCCCCAGACTGGCACATCCGCCGCCCGCAACAGCACGGCCCGAGTCCCTGCGGCGGGGTCTCACGAACAGCGGACGTATCGAAACCCATTGGCCCAGTTCGGGGCGTATTCCGCTGTCTACGTGGAAGTCCCGAGAATGGAGACGACGAGCGCCCAGAACGCAAAGGTTGAAGGCTTCCTGAATCAGCTCCAGGGGATCATCCGCGTCTCCCTCGTGCAATCCCTGCAGGACTCGAAGAAGTACACGCTTGTCACGACGGATCTGGCGGCGGCAAGAGCCGCCGGGCGGCACCTTGTCTGCCGTAGCGAGGTTCTTGTCCACTTCGGAAGTACTGCCGCCAGGTTTCTGGTCGGCATGGGCGCGGGGCGGAGCAAGCTCGTTGAAGTTGTGCGCCTTGACGATCCCAGGACCGGGGAAATCCTCCTTGCGTACACCGGCTGGGGCGGCGCCGTCGGGGGATTCGGCACTCAGATCCTCGGCAAGATGAGAGCCGATGCGTTCGAAATCGCAAGATACTTCAGCAACGTGGTTCCCGCACCTCGAACTCATCTGGCTGCCGAGGTTCCTTCTCAATCACCCCAAGGGTCTTCGTTCCCGCTTCCAACCGCCGCGGTCCATCACCAAGTGCCGGCCTCTGCAGGAGCAACCGGCGAGCCTCTGCCCGACAGAGCTTCTCCCGAGACTCCCCTGTTCATCAAAGGGCTCAAGGCCGCAAAGCAGGCCGGCTATGGAGGGCAGGCACAAAGTACGTGGACGCTCACGGGGACAATCGTGAACCCGTCTGGGCACGCCGCCTCTCAAGCCAGCCTGGTGGCGACCTTCCTCGATGATGCAGGAGGGGAAGTCCTCCGGGATCAGCAGGAGTTCCCGCTGTCGGAAGCCGCCCAGGAGTCGGCGTTTGCGTGGAAGGTGAACGCCGTCCCGGCCTCGGCCGAGAAGGTCAAGGTGCGCGTTGTCGGCGCGACGTGGGTGGGGGACAAGAGGAAGTAGGCAGATGGATATTCCGGAGTGGTTGCAGGCCGCGGCACTCATTGGGGTCACCTTGTCAGTGGTTGTTGGTATTCAGAGGCGTCGCGAGGCGATCCGTCACAGGTTCCGGCAGTTTTTCGCTCACATCCTGTTCCCTCTTGGAATGTACATGGCAACGGCGGCGTACTTGGTTCAAGCGGGAAGGCCCCAAGCGGAAGCGATTCTGGTTGCGGTTCTTGTGTTGGTTTTCTTCATGGTCCTCGCCGATAAGCTCGTTCCGAGGCAGCGGTCCCGGCACGTGCGAAGAGTCGAACGAAGAAAGGCCATAGCGACGTTCGAGCGGGAGACGGGTCAGAAGTACAGCCCGCGCCGACACGACATCGACCACGTTGTTCCCTTCTCACGGGGAGGAAACAACACGGCTGAAAACCTCCGCGTCCTGCCCAGGTCTCAGAACCGATCGAAGGGTGCGAGGTCCCCTTGGTGGGACCTCCTCGGCGGAAGGTCGAGGCGTTAAGAAGGCGGCGAATGCGGAATGGATACGCTTGGGCTGATGCTTCTTGCGTTCTTGGGGGGGATGCTCCTCTTGAAGATCATGCAGAAGAGGGAAGAAGCAGACGACGAGCCGCCGCCGGATGAAGGCGGAAAACGAACGCGCATTCGGAGAAGAGACCAAATCAAGGTCTGGCGACGAGACCGGGGAAGGTGTCCGGAGTGCGACGCGGGCCTCATGCTCGCGCACATCAAGCCACTCGAAGAAGGCGGGCGAAACACCCCGAAGAACATTCGTGTCGTGTGCCACGGTTGCGGCTGGGGCAAGACAGATCACAAAGAATAGGAGGCGGACATGGCCGATCGAAGGGCCGGCAAGATTCCCCACGTTGGGAAGGCCCCACGCTCCCGAAACCAGGACGGCTCGTGGCGGAAGAAGCGGAGCGACGCGGGGAAACCTAAGGGAGAACGCAAGAAGAAAGGGTTCTTGGGATTGTGGTAGTGCCTCTCAGCCATTCTTGCGGATATCGCGTCACACGTTCTCTGACAAGTCAACGGCTAGTGCGCGAATTGGACAGGTTGCTTTGATGGCCATTCTGAACCTCAGAGCCGTGACGGCTCTCGCACCGGCAATGCTCCTGGTTTTCCTGATCCCAACAAATGGGTTTGGTGGACAAGTCTATCAACTTGGTCAGATTTATGCGGAGCCCTTCCCCAGCGTCGTGGCTCAGTCGCAGGTCGTTGCCAGTGCGGGCACGTTCAAGTATGCAAGCGTTGTGTTTCCCCCAGGACAGCATGTTCTTCAATTCGACGTGATTGATGATCTGGATCCAACAACATATGTATACGTGATGGACGAGCAGAATCTAAGTTCATTCCTGAGGAGCGGCAGGGGGCAGTGCATCGCGACTCCTTGTGGCGAGGTGGCCCGCTCGCATACAACAACGATTTCCGTTGCCGCTCAAACAAGAGCCTACATTCTGGTGGACAACCGGAACGGAGTAATGTTGCCAGCACGCGTTGTCTTCCGTGAGTTGCAGCCCGGTGGCGAACAAGGGTTTCTTATGCACTGGGATGCGAAGATGCGGCTATTGCAATCCATCTTGCAAATCCCCACCTTTCCGATTGTCTTCAAGAGATGTGGCTTTGCAAATGCTTTTGCTGATGCCAAAGGCATCACAATGTGTTACGAGTTGTATTGGGAGTTGCAGAAGAGTCTCGGCGAGACACGCCTTGCAAATTCTGCATACCAATGGACCCTTTACCACGAACTCGGCCATGCACTCCTGTTCCGATTCAACCTACCCGCGTATAGCAACGAGGAATATGCCGACGAATTCGCCGCTTTTCTAGCCGTCTTGCTGAATGAAGAAGACTCAATACTAGCGAGTGCCGAGTTCTTCGCTAGAAATGGCTCCGTACTGGAGGCAATTCGGAAGAGCTTCAAGGACGATCGTCATCCACTATCGGCCCAAAGAGCGCGCAATCTCTACTCTTGGCTGGCCAGCCCCGGCCCGCTCATTTCGCGATGGCACACGGCGATGTTGAAGCACTTCCGGACGGAATATCTTCGAACGCTTCTTGCAAGTCCCCACATGTCCCCCTGGGTGAACCCCACTGAAGTACAGCATGAGTTGCGCATGAGATATTCCCAATGAGAACAAGGACGTGCATGGCTATTTTATGGCTTCTTGCAGGTTCTGTAGGGTGTGACACCGGTGGATATCGCGACACTGATGGAAAGGCTCGAAAGGAGGAACATCCCCTCGAGAAGGTCGTCATCTACGATGGAGGCTTGGCTCTTAAGGCGGGGCAGAGCATCCCTTGGAAGAACATGAGCGGGCAAGTTCAGGTCGAGGTATCCTCAAATGACGGTGTTGATATATGGGCGTTCCCATCGGAAAAGGACTTCAGGCTATATCGTGCCAGAGAAACATACGACTACTTACCAGGATGTTCTGCGCAACAAAGCACACGTTTTGTCGGACTATGCGTTTTTAAGGAAGATGGCGTATTTGCGGTCTACAACAAGAACTGGCTCTCGGATATCAACGTAGACGTGAGGATAACGGTGTTCAAATAGAGTACCAGTTGGAGCCGAGCACCTCGTAGTCGATGCGGAGGGTAAGCAGAACCAAGTGTGCTACACCGCGACAGCGGGATGTCCGTTCGGCGAGGGTTACACAGGTATCGACTACAAGACCAAGAGCGAACAGACGACGGTTAAGGTGGGGTTGAGATACGTTTTGTGATTGGCGGCCCGTCTCTCTCTTCCGCCGGGGCGCTGGGAGCGTTGGTTGGCGGACGGCTAAGAGAGGGTCTAGAGGCATAGGACTCTTCGGACCCCATGTTCGATTCTGGGGAAGTCCGACCTCGAAACTCGGCCGATCTTCTTCTTCAAACGAGATCGGTGGAGGGGACCGAGTGATTCGCACTTGGCGTAGCTCCGCGTTTTCAGTCCGGCCGGCTCTCCCTCCGATATTTCAACTCTGAGGGGGCCGGGCTTGGAGGTGATGGGAACGACGAGGACGTCCGGGCAAAGGTCGTTGAGGGGGTTGATGCTCAGCACCACGGCGGGGCGCGGCTTGGGATGGGCCGAGAGTTCGACGACCCAGATATCCCCGCGGCTTATTCTGTCCACATCGCCTTCTCCATGGTCCGCTCCCAGGCTTCGCGCTCTGCGCGTTCGTCATCAGTCTCCACGCGGCGTTCCAACTGGCGGCGCAGGCTCTTCTCGTCAGCCCAGCGACGGAACGCCTCCAGGACGTGCTCCAATTTCTCCGACCGCGTCTTCCCCGGAAGGGAATCGAGAAAGTCGAGGAGAGGCCGCTCGACGGTGGCCGAGATTTTTCCCTTCATTCCCATGTCCTCCAGCTTATCCTATCCATTAGGCGACAACATATCCTCTCCATGGGGTTCCGTCAAGCTGTCAGGGAAAGCGCTTCTGTCGGCAGACGTCTCTGTGACACGGACCGAGGCGCGCAATGCGGCGACGCCCGTTTGTCCGCACCTGATGTTTCCGCCGGGGCGGGTGTTTTTCTTTTGTTTCTCCCCGATTCCCCGCTTCACCGTCTCAGAATCGTCAGCGTCTCGACGTGCGGGGTCTGGGGGAAGAAGTCGAACGGCGCGATCCGTTCGACGCGGTATCCCTCTGAGATGAGGAGTCTCAGGTCCCGGGCGAGCGTGACAGGGTCGCAGGAGACGTAAAGAATCGCCGGAGGCTCGAAGCCCGCGATCCGCTTGATGACTTCGCGCGAAGCGCCGGTCCGGGGAGGGTCGAGGATGACAAGGTCCGGTTTCCCGCCGGCGCCTCCGAGCAGTTCGAGCCCCCTTTCCGCGCTCTCCTCCAGGAACTTGACGCGCCCGGACATTCCGGCGGCGTCGGCGTTAGCCCTGGCGTCGCGGACGGCGGCCGGGTTCTCCTCCACGCCGAAGACGCGCGATTCGGGCAGGGTCCGGGCGGCGGGCAAGGCGAAGTTGCCGATCCCCGTGTAGAGGTCGAAGACGCGCTCGGGCTCGGGCCGGAGGCCGCGGATGAACCGCGTCGCCTCCTCGACGAGCTTTACGTTCATCTCCTGGTTCGACTGCGTGAAGGCCTCGTCGCTCGCCTGGAGGACGAGATCGCCGATGCGGTAGCGGACGGTCTCTTCGCCGAAGACGATCCTCTTCCGTCCCTTGCGGACGCGGGCGACCACGTGGGCGGGCGTCCCGGCCCGGCCGAGTGCCTGGTGCAGGCGCTTGACGCCCCCCGGATCGGCCCAATCCATGTCGAGCGCGACGAGAGGGAGGGGCGATTCCGTACCCGCCTGGAGATGGACTTCCGTGAGGCCCGCGAACCGGCCAGCGTCGGCGTTCAGCGCGTCCGCGAGAGGCGCGATGAGGCCGGAGAGGGCCGGGACGAGAACGGGACACGCGCGGATGGGATGAACGACGCCGGTTCCCTCCCGGTGGAAGCCGAGGCGGATCTCCTTCCGGGTCCGGTCGACCTTCAGCCTGGCCCGCGATCGATAGCCGAATGCGTTGGGGGCGGGGACGGCAGGCTCGATGGAAAGATCGGCGAGCCCGCCGGTCCGGGCGAGCGCTTCTCTCAGGATCGACTCCTTCGCCCGGATCTGCGCGGCGGGAGAGAAGGAGATCCAAGGGCATCCGCCGCAGTCCGGGTGCTCGGGGCAGGCGGGGACAATCCGGTCCGGCGACGAGGAGACGATCCGCTCGACGCGCGCGAAGGAGACGTTCTTCTTCCGCTGGACGATCCGGGCCTCGACGACTTCCCCGGGGAGCGTTCCTGGAATGAAGACGGTATCCGTCCCCATGCGGGCGAGCCCCGCTCCGCCGGGGACGATCTTCTCGATCTCGTAGGCGTGAAAGACCGCGGCGCGGCCGGGTCCGGCCTTCGCGGCGCGTTTCGGTCTCACTCGCCCAGGATGGTCCGAAGGGTTTTCTTGAGCTCGCCCAGGTCGGCCGACTTGACGACGTAGGCGTCGGAGGCCCAGGCGCCGAACTCCTGGCGGTAAACCGGATACGCGGTGCAGATGACGACGGGAAGCCTCGGCCAGCGCTCCTTGATCTCCCGGAGGAGCGAGATGCCGTCCTCTTCCGGCATTTTGATGTCCACGGTCACGAGGTCGGGCGCCGAGGTCTTCACCGCCTGGAGAGCTTCCCGGGCGGAAGCCGCCGTCTCGACGGAGTAACCGGATTCGGACAACTCTTCCCGGTAGAGTTCCCGGATCGACGCTTCGTCATCGACAACGAGAATCCGTTTCGCGCTCACGATTGGTCCTCCTTGGCCTCCGGCAGGGGGCAGACGGTCGCCGCCGGCAGGTGAATCCGGAACATCGCGCCCTCTCCGGGTCTGTTGACGACCTCGATCTCCCCCTTGTGGTGGTCCACGACGATGCGCCGGGTAATGGCGAGACCGAGGCCGGTCCCCGAGGCCTTCGTCGTAAAGAACGGGTTGAAGATGTTGGCCATGATGTCGCCCGGGATCCCTCCGCCCGTATCCGCGATCTCGATCGAGATCCGCTCCTCGGGCGCGGGGGTCCGCCGGAGGTGGACGGTGATTTCGCCGCCGCGGCGGATGGCCTGGACCGCGTTGGTGAAGAGGTTGAGGAGCGCCTGCTTGACTTGGGCCGGGTCCGCCAGCGTGTAGACCGGCTCGGGCGGAAGATCGGCGGTCAGGCTGATCCCGTTCTCCCGGCAGTCGTCCTCGATGAAGGACAGCACTTCGTTGACGAGGGACGCGATGTCGCAGACCACCAGATCGGGGCGGGCGTCGCGGGAGAACACGAGCACTTCCTCCAGGATCTTTTCGAGGCGCTTGACCTCCTTGACGATGATCTCCCCGTAGTGCCGTTCGGCCGTCATCGCCTCGGGCAGGCGGGCCATGAGACGGCGGGCGAAGCCCCCGACGACAGCGAGGGGATTCCGGATCTCGTGGGCGATGCTGGCGGCCATCTCGCCCAGAGCGGCCATCTTCTCGGTCTGGATGAGCCTGTCCTGAAGCTCGAGAAGCGACTTCCGGGCGGCGTCGAGGCCGGCGACGGCTTGGGCGTTCTCGATCGCGCGCCCCGCCTGATGGGCGAAGAGCGTGAGGAAGCGCACGTCGTCGTCCGTGATCGGGCGCTGGTTGAAGAGGTTGTCCACAAGGATGACGCCCATGACGCGGTCCTTGGCGATCAGCGGGACGGTGGCGAAGGCGTTCGTTCCCAAGCGCGCCGCGAGCTCGGGATTGGTCCGGGGATCGTTTCGCGCGTCGGGAATATTGAAGGGGACCGCCTCGAGGACGGTGCGGGCGAGGATGCCGGCATCGGGCGTCACCTTGAACCGGATCGACCGGGCCAGCTTCGTGAGGGCCGATTCCTCCGCCTCGGCTGTCCGGTCGGTCGTCTTGGCCCATTCATCGACCGTTCTAACGTGCGAGATCCTCTGCCAGATCGACCAGGCTTCCTCCGCGTCCCTCGGTCCCACGCCCAGGACGCCCTCCAGCATCCGGGTGCGGTCGTCGTAGAGGAACAGCACGGCCCGGTTGAAGCCGAGACCGCCGCCGATCGTCACGCCCGTGAGGATGATCTGGAGAAGGCGGTTCAGGTCGACCGTCGTGCTCATCGCCTGGCCGATGTCGTACAGGATGGAGAGCTCCATGAGCCGCCGCTGGCTTTCTTCGGCCAGGGCCTCGGACCGCTCGTGCGCCAGGGCGTTCTCCACGGCGATGGCGACGTGTTCTCCCACGGTCACGAGGAGGTACTCGTCGCGCTCGCTAAAGGGGCCCGGCAGGTCTCCGCCCTTGTCATAGAGGGCGAGGGTCCCCAGGATCTGGTTCTTCGAGATGAGCGGGACGCACACGATCGATTTGAACAGGCCGACGGCGGCGGCGAGGGGATCGCGCGAGGCGTCGTCGATCCGGACCGGCCGGCGTTCCACGGCCACGCGGCCGGCAATCCCTTCCCCGAACGCCAGGGCGCGGCTGCGCGCGATGTCCGGCGGCAGGCCGTACGAGGCGCGGATCTCGAGCGTCTGCGTCTCAGGATTCAGGAGCCGCAGGATCGCCCCGCGGGCATTCAGGAGGTTCACCGATTTCTCGACGATCAGGTTGAGGAGACGGTCGAGGTCGAGGGTGGAGATGAGGGCCTGGCTGATCTCGGAGATCGCGGTCAAGGCGGCGAGCTGTTCGCGGCTGTTCTTGTAGAGCTGGGCCGTCCGGATGACGCCCGAGACGGCCGAAGCGATCGTCGTCAACAGCTCGATCTTGTCGGTCGTGTACGACGAAGGGGTGAGCGTCTGGACCACGAGGGCGCCGATGCACTCCCCCTGGAGGAGGATCGGGACGGTGAGCAGGGACTGAAACCGCTCCTCTCCCGTGGCCCCCAGGTACTTGAAGCGCGGATCGGCCTGGGCGTTGTCGACGGCCACCGGGACGCGATGCACGCAGGCCCATCCGACGAGCCCTTCGCCCAGGGAAAGACTCGCTCGCCCGATCGACTCGGGATTGAGGCCTTGCGAGGCCCGCAGGACCAGGCGTCCGTCCTCGAGAAGGAAGATCGAGCAGACGTCCTGCCCCATCCGGTGGGCCGTCAGATCGACGATCTGGCGCAGGCGCTCTTCCAGATCGGTCGTCGCGTTGACGATGCGGATGATCTCGGAGAGGATCTCCGCGCTGGCGGTCTCGACGGGGCTCACGCCGCGCCCTCCCGGTCCATGACGGCCTTCCGGTAGAGATCGGCGTAGGCCCGGGCCGAGGCGTCCCAGGAGAAGTCCGCCCGCATCCCGTTCCGCACGAGACGCTCCCATAAGTCGGGTTCGTGGAACAGGTTGATCGCCTTGAGACAGGCGATCAGGAACGCCTGGGGATGATACTCCTCGAAGACGAACCCCGTTCCCGTCCCCCGTTCGGTCGAGAAGGGAAAGACGGTGTCGGCGAGACCGCCGGTCCGGCGGACGATCGGCACCGTGCCGTACTTGAGGGAGATCATCTGGCCCAGCCCGCACGGCTCGTAGCGCGAGGGCATGAGGAAGAGATCGGCCCCCGCGTAGATCCGCCGGGCGAGTCCCGCGTCGAAGCCCAGCGTGACGGAGACCTGCCCCGCGGCGTGCTCGGCCGCGGCCTTGAGGTGGTCCGCGTACTTGCGGTCGCCGTCGCCCAGGACGACGAGCTGAATCTCCTGTTCGAGAAGATCGTCGAGGGCCCCGATGACGAGGTCGAATCCCTTCTGCTCGGCGAGGCGGGAGATGACGGCGAACAGGGGCGTCTGCGGGGATGGACGAAGCCCGAACTCGCGCTGAAGCGCCTCCTTGCAGGCGGCTTTCCCGGCAAGGTCATCCGGGTTGAACCGGGCCGGGATCTCGCCGTCGCTCGCCGGATTCCAGGAGGAGTCGATCCCGTTCAGGATTCCGGTCAGCCGTTCGGCCCGCCTGCGCAGGATCCCGTCCAGCCCCACGCCCTGCTCGGCGGTCTGGATCTCCCGCGCGTACGTCGGGCTGACCGTCGTGAGGCGGTCGGCGTAGACGAGCCCCGCCTTCAGGCAGTTGATCTTGCCGTAGAACTCGATTCCTTCCGGGTTGAAGACGTCCCACGGGAGGCCGGTGAGGGGCATGTCCGGGCTCCAGAAGATCCCCTGGTAGCCCAGGTTGTGGACCGTGAAGACCGTCGCGGTCCGGGCGAGGCCGGGCGCATCGCGGTAGAACCGGTCGAGGTAGAGGGGAAGGAGACCGGTCTGCCAGTCGTGGCAGTGGATCACGTCGGGGGCGAGCCCAAGGGCGTTCACGGTCTCGACGACCGCGCGGGAGAAGAAAAAGAACCTCTCCGCGTTGTCCCAGTAGTCCTTCCCGTCCTCCTGGTAGAGGCCGGCCCGGTCATAGTAGGCCGGCTGGTCGATGAAGAAGGCGGGGATGTCGTCCGCGAGGCGTCCTTCGAGGATGTCGGCCGGGACGGTCCGGCCGGCGACCGGGACGGCGATCCGAAGTCCCGTTCCGCGCAGTTGAAATCGCCCGACCGCGACGCTCCGGTAGCGGGGCATGACGACGACCGGCCGGACGCCCGACGCGCGGAGCGCGAGGGGAAGCGCGCCGGCGACATCGGCCAGCCCCCCCGTCTTGGCGAAGGGGACGGCCTCGGATGCGGCGTGGACGACGAGGAGGGATTTGCTCACGTCAGATCTTCGCCTCGCGCAGGAACTTCGCCGCCTCCTCGGGCGGCGTCGGGTTGATGTAGAAGCCGGAGCCCCACTCGAAGCCGGCCACGTGCGTCAGCTTCGGCATGAGCTCCAGGTGCCAGTGGAAGTAGTCGTTCCGCTCGTCCCGGAAGGGCGACGTGTGGATGATGTAGTTGTACGGCGGGACGGAGAGGACGCGGTCGAGCCGCTTGAGGGTCTCCTGAAGGATGAGGGCGAGGTTCGCGTACTGCTCCGGCGTCCCGGAGGAGTAGTTCGAAGAATGCGTCTTCGGCATGATCCAGGTCTCGAACGGGAAGCGGGGCGCGAACGGCGCGAACGAGACGAAGTCGCGGTTCTCGGCGATCATCCGCGATCCCGTCATCGTCTCCTGGCGGATGATGTCGCAGTAGATGCACCGCTCCTTCAGGTTGTAGTGCTGTTTCGCCCCTTCGACCTCCTCGATGACCGACTTGGGGACGATGGGGAGGGCGATGAGCTGGGAGTGGGAGTGATCGAGCGTGGCGCCGGCCGATTCCCCCTCGTTCTTGAAGACGAGAATGTACGAGAAGCGCCGGTCCTTCTTCAGGTCCTCGATCCGGTCGCGGTACGACCAGAGGACGTCCTCGACCCGCTTGACCGGCATGGCCGAGAGCGTCTCGTTGTGATCGGGGGTCTCGATGATGACCTCGTGGGCGCCGATCCCGTTCATCTTGTCGTAGATCCCCTCGCCCATCTTGTTGAGCATCCCTTCCACCTGGAGGGCGGGGAACTTGTTGGGGACGACGCGGAGCTTCCAGCCGGGGCCGTTCGGGGGAGAGCCTCCGTCCCGGTAGGCGAGGACCTCCGGCGGGGTCGTGGATTCGTTGCCCGTGCAGAACGGACAGAAACCGCCCTTGCGCCTCCGGCCCTCGTCGGGAAAGTCGGTGGGCCTTCGCCCCCGTTCGAGCGAGATGATGACCCATCGGCCGATGATCGGATCCTTTCGAAGCTCCGGCATGCGCGTCTCCGGCGGGAATAAGGCGGATTGTGGAATACAATCAATTATAGAAACCCGCTTCCCGCTTGGCAAGAGATACGGCGGCGAGTCCCGACGCGGGCCGGTTCCTGCCCGGCGACTCCCCGGCCGCGCCGCTGGCGGCAGAGGAGCGGAAGGGGGGAGAACTCGAGAGCGCAAAAGTTCTCTTTGACGCGACGGGCTGGGGCATGTTAATAGATCCGTTAATCAATCCGTTAATGGAGGAGTTTCATGCCTCTCACGTCCGAAGATATCGTTCCCTTGAACCGGGTTCGCGCACGCCTCACGGACCTGGCCGAGGAGGTCCGGGCCGGACACGAGAAGATCATCACCCGCAACGGCAGAAGTTACGTCGCGCTGATTGACGCCCGGCGCCTTGACTACTACCACCGCCTCGAGCGCGAGCACGTTCACCTGATCCTGCTGGAGGAGGCGGCGCGCGGGCTCGACGATGTGTCGGCGGGCCGTCTCATGAGCGTGGCCGAGTTGAGAGGCAAGTACCGAAAGGTCCGGAAGCGCTGAGGCGCGGCCGCCGCGCATGGCCCCCGCGGTCGTCCGGATCACCGCGAATTTTCACCGAAACCTGGAGGAAATCCGCCGGTTCCTCACGGAGAGCGACGCCGAGCGGGCATTCGACGCCCTGCTGGACCGGGTCTTCGACAATGTGATCCCCAACCTTGAGCGTTTACCAGAACTTGGCAAGGACTTCCTCGCCCGGGGGCCGAGGTCGGCCGAAGGACTGGCGCTGTTAAGCAAGGTGAAAAAACGGCTCGGCCGCGGGTTTGCCCTGCGCGAGTACATCACGGGCGATGCCATCGTCCTGTACGCCCTCCGGGGGCGCGATGTCTTTCTCCTTTGCATCAGACACCATCGCCAGATGTCGTTCGATTTCAGGAGCATCTGGAGGTGACGGGTCCGGCGCCGCAAGGGACGCGACCTCGCGGAGTCCTGCCGGAGCGTAGTTACCAGAACCTTGACACTCTCTCTGGCGGTCGCCTACGATGAAGGCCTTTCGAGAGGAGCGCCGCGTTGGCCGCAAAGGAGAGAAGGCTTCGAGCCGTCCGGGAGATCCTCAGCCGCGTGGTCGATTCGTGCGGGATCGCGGGACGGCTCGATGAGCAGAGAGTCATCGAGCGGTGGGCCGAGGCCGTGGGTCCAGAAGTCGCCCGGCACACATCCCCCCGGCATTTCTCCGGGCGCGTTCTCCACGTCACGGTCGATACGTCTCCCTGGATGCAGGAACTCTCGCTGTTGAAGCCGCTCATCCTGGAGGCGCTGGCCCGCGTCGGAGGGAGGAGCGTCGTCCGGGACGTCCGGTTTGCGGTCGGCGTGCTTCCGCCGCGTTCCCCCCAGGTTCCCCAGGACGCCCGCGAAGCCCCCGACCGGGAGCGCGCCGCCCGCCGAATCACGGACCTGTCGCCTTCCCTGGAGAGCGTTCCGGATCCGGTCCTTCGGGAGAGGCTGGCCAAGATTCTCGTCAAGCACGTCGAGACGTCCCCGGGGAGCAGGGATTAGGGAGTAAGAGGCGGTGGCGAAACCCGTTGACGGCGCTCTTCAAGGGGTGCTATATAATTCTTGACCATTTAGCTTGGGAATAGGGAAAAGGCGCTCCGCCCCTTGGGCGGATGGCGCTTGGGCCGTTGGGGAGTGGAGATGGAAAGCCTGAGCTTTCCGACTTTCCACCCCCACCCTGGCCCTCCCCCCTCAAGGGGGAGGGGTTCAAAGATTGCCCGTTTGGAGGGATGAAGATG
>CAKKSE010000214.1 GCA_919903025.1 Nitrospiria bacterium
ACATCCCGAGACCACAACATGCGGGGGATACCCACAGGAAAGCCGGAAGGACCAGAAAACTATCCCAACGCCACCAGCGACCCACATCGCCGCGAATTGCCCCAAGCCGAGTCGTGTCCTCATGTGGATCCCCTCACGGACCCTGCCTAGCATTTTTTCTTACCGGCCGCCGAAGGATCTCCACGACTAAGGCAACCCGAGTTGAGCACCGCCCCGTCACGTTTCGTTTCTGTCAATCCAATAGTTTGGTCTTCGATGTTGGTGAGCCACCGCAATTACAAGAATATGATCTTCTTCGGTGGAGTACAGCAATTTGTATGGGAACTTGTGAAGGAGACATTTTCTTACATCGCCGCGCTCTAGTGACCAGGCTTGAGGATATTCGGCGATTCGTAGGGCGGCTCTTCTTACTTCCTCCTTGAATCCCTTCCCAAGCCCGGCATATTCAAGTTCATAGTAACGGGCAGCGTCTTCAAGCTCCTGCTTCGCATACTTTGTAAAAATGACACGCATCATTCTTCCTTGAATATCTCTTCCATCGAAATGCCTTCCAGCCTCCCTTCTCTATATGCCTTGAGCCTCTTTTCTGCTTCCTCGGCCCATATATCATCCAGTCTCATGTCCGGCTCATCAAGACTCCTTATCAGACCTTCCACTAGGGTAAAGCGATCTTCCGGTTTGAGCTTCAAAGCCTCCTTCAGGAGTTCTTTTGTGCTCATGCTTCTTCACCTCCTTATTCTATTCTGCTGCAGGCAATAGTGTATGGATCAGGAGCGCCCATGTCAACGCTGTGGAATCCAAGGCAGGGGCGACGAAGGGGGGGATCGGGTTCATCAGGCAGGGGGAGGACGGTGGAGGCGTATCAGAACATCATCGCCCCTTTGTCCGCTCTTCCGGAAGCGCGCTCGCACCGCCCGCGCGCGTCCGGGCGATGTAGCAGGGTGTTGAAAAACACCCTGCTGTGCGATCCATGGATGGATCGCCAAATTGCGAGACTTGAAAAGGTGAGCAATTTGTGAGACTTGGACGAATTCACTTCGTCCAAGTCGGTGTTGAAAAAGCCATGGATGGACTTTTTCAACATCCTGGTAGACTGCCCGGACTGGACACACGACGAGACTTCTGACGTACTACACTAGGACCCGGAACCCCTGCGATTCCAGATCGGCCAGATAGCGGCCGGGATCCATCCACTCCCCGAAGAGAAAGACGCCCGGCTTATCGATCTCGCCCCGCGCGAGCGCGCAGGCGCCCAGCGCGGCGGGCATCGCGGGGATCCGCTGGCCCTCGCGGTCGGCCATGACCGTCACGGTCCGGCGGACCTGCTTCTCCGCGGAGTCTTTCCCCAAGACACTCACCTGGATCGCCCCGCCGTCATATCCCGTGAGCGCGAAGATTCCGCCGAACCGCACCAAGGCTGAGGCCGTCCGAGGCCCCGAAGGAACGAGCCCGATCCGTTTGAGTCTTCCCGCGAGATGGATGAGCCGGTTCATCACCCGGCTCTCGAAACCCACGAAGAACCGGGCGGTCCTCGCCCCCAGGAGACGGGGGAGCTGTTCGTAGTCCGCGATGTTCGAAATGAATAGTTCCCGCTCGCCCACCGGCTCGGGGAAGGAGAAGAGGCGGCTCATATGCCAGCCGACGAGGGGCACATCCCTTCCGTCCTCCCATCCCATGAACTCCTCTCCCAGGCTGTGGAGAAGCGCTCCGATTCCTCCCCTTCCCCGCTCGTTCTTGTTTCCAAGGAACAAGCCAACAACGACCTCATCGACTTGAGGCATTCCCTGTGAGGCCACCTTGGCGAGGAGAGACGAAGTGCCGGGAAGGCTGGAGTGGCCGGTGAGGGCGACGATCCCGGCCTCCTTGATCCGGTCGCCCAGAGCGAAGACGCGCC
>CAKKSE010000215.1 GCA_919903025.1 Nitrospiria bacterium
AGCACTCGGATGCATGTACACTCTTTTTACCCAACATGACTCGGTAGTAGCGTTTCATACGCGGCGAATCCTCCCGGTGAGAAGTTCCTGCATCATGCCCGCGAACCCTGAAAGCGGGCTGACGGGGCTGACGGGGACGACGGGGACGACGGGGCTGACGGGGACGTTGCGTGCGCCGGGATAAACCGGCATAGAGTAGGGGATGAAAGCGGCGGCAACGGGGACGTTGCTAGTTTTGCTAAGTTATTCGCCGCGGTCTTGAGGGGGTTGTTTCCGGCGGCGCATTCTGACCTGCCTGGCGGCGAAGACATGAAAGGCGCGTGGCGGAGGGGCGTCGGCACGGGCCGGTGGAATCCCCGCGAAGGGAATAAAGAGCGCGGTTCTGAGAGGGACTGCAACCGCATCGTTCCTGGCTCCTTGAGCGGCGGGAGATGGGACGTTGCTAGTTTTTGTAAGTTATTCTCCAGGACTTTGTGGGAGATGTTTCCTTCGATGCATTCTGAGGAATGAGCCGGCGCGTAGTGAGGGCTCTCGACCGCAGGGCCGGGGCGTAGTCGCGGCTGACCGGGGGATGGTCGAGCATGGGCGGGCAGGTCATGGTCAAGGGAAAGGACGCGCTGGCGGTTCCGCGAGGACATGCGTGGACCCCGCGGAGGCAGGGCGTGTTTCCGAGAGAGAGGCTGTAACCGCATCGTTTCGGACTCCCTGAGGGGATGGGACGTCAAACGTCGTCTGGGCGGCTTTTTCTTGAGAAATTACCAGAAACCCGCCTCGCGGTCAATGCTCGCGGCAGGCGATGATGCGGTTGAAATGTTGCGGGCGCTCGCGCAGGATGAGGACGGCGATCCGGGCCGCTGTCGTCCGGTTCATGCCGTCAGGCGAAGTTCCTTGCGAATCATGTCCGCGAGCCACTTGCGGATCAGCGTCTGGTAAGGAATGGATTGCATCGTTGCGATCTTTCGCACCGCCAGAATCTGAGCGGCATCGAGCTTGATCGAGAGGTTCTTGAGGCGCCTCTTCCTCTTTCCTTTGAGAATCGCCTCTCGCAGTTCCTCTTCCAAGGCGAATTCCACCGGCTCGTCAACGATTTCGTCCAGCGCTCCGACGCGGTCGTAGTACTCCGCGACCGTCTCCTTTGTCTTCTTCTGCCTGCTAGTCATTGCTCGATCCCCTTCTTGAGCGCCGATAGAAGCGCTTCTCCGCGGTGTTCATGTCCCATCCGGTGATTACGCGGAGCGAGCCTCCCGTCTTTTTCTCGAATACGATCACCAGCAGACGGCCGGCGTTCGTGCGGCCGAATGCGGCGTAGTGTCCTTTCTTGGTGCGGCGAACGAGGGGGGCCACGGCAAGCGCTTCTTCCGCCTCATCCGGCTCGATGCCGTGTCCGAGCGTGAGGTGGAGGATGTTTCCCTCGTCCCACTCGAACTCCCTGATCCGCAACCCGCCGCCCTCCGCAAGATCTTCGCTGCGCGATCCGATATGGTAATACCATGCATTACCGTTCGCTGTCAATCTCATCTGTGGCCGCATCGTCGGCCTGGGTGTCAGGAACCTCCCCAAAGGCGGGCCGCTTCGGCGGGGGACCGGGACGTTGTTGACTACGGTGACTTATGCAAAAGGGTGTACGGCCCTCGGACCTGTTCGGCGCGAGGGATGAAGAGCGCGGTTCTAAGATGTACGACGACCGCATCGTTCTGGGCTCCTTGAGGGGATGGGGCCGAGAGCTCCGACTGGACGGCTTTGATGGAAACC
>CAKKSE010000216.1 GCA_919903025.1 Nitrospiria bacterium
CATGTGTTAGGCACGCCGCCAGCGTTCGTTCTGAGCCAGGATCAAACTCTCCAATAGAAACTGGAAAACTTGTCCCGGTCTATCCGGTTGTTTGGAATAGAACGGTTTCCTTAAAGTCCCAAAGGGACCGAAGTCCGTCACAGCACGTCCTATTTAGTTTTCAAAGATCAAACGGAAAAAAGATCCCCTCCCCCGACCTGCTCCTCGGGGGCGAACCCTTCCCGACTTGTCAAAGGCTCGCGAAAATATCAGAAATTCTTGATGCGCGTCAACCCTTTTTATTCGCGACGCGCGGGCAGGGAGGAACTCTCGCTACCTCTCGCTCTTTTGTCTACTCTTTTTATACATCTTCATCCTCGCAGAGTCAACTCTTTTTTGGAACCAGCTTGACGCGCGCGAACCGCCTCTTCCCCACTTTGACCAGGCTCCCGACTCCCACGGGGAAAACGGCTTCCGGATCCGAAATCCGCTCCCCATCCACGACCACGGCGCCCTGGGCAAGAAGCCTCTTTGCTTCCGCCAGGCTGGACGCCAGCCCGGCGGAGTGGATAACCTTGGGGACCCAAGGACGTCCTTCCCAATCGAGGACCACGTCGGGAACCTGATCCGGCGCCCCGCCGGAGCCGAAGACACGGTCGAACTCCTCGCGCGCTCTCCGGGCGGCCTCATCGCCGTGAAAGCGCGCCACAAGCTCTTGCGCGAGGCTCTTCTTCGCCGCCATGGGATGGGTTTGTCCTGACTCCAGGGAGGTCTTGAGATCGGCCAGATCAGCCGGCGACAACGAGCTCAGCAGATCGTAATAGCGGAGCATGACGGCGTCCGGAATGCTCATCACTTTCCCGAACATCTCCGTCGGAGGCTCGGCCAGACCGATGGAGTTCCCGAAGCTCTTGCTCATCTTCTGGACGCCGTCCGTTCCTTCCAGGAGCGGAAGCGTCACGACAACCTGGGGCGGCTGGCCGGACTCCCGCTGAAGGTCCCGGCCCACGAGGAGGTTGAACTTCTGGTCCGTCCCGCCGATCTCGACGTCCGCCTTGAGGACGACCGAATCGTACCCCTGCAGGAGCGGGTACAGGAACTCGTGGATGCTGATCGGCCGCCCTTCCCGGTACCTCTTGCTGAAGTCGTCCCGCTCCAGCATCCGGGCGACGGTCATCCGGGCCGCCAGCCGGATGAAGTCCGGCGGCGTCAGCTTCGAGAGCCATTCGCTGTTGCAGACGACGCGCGTCCGCTCCGGATCGAGGATCTTGAAGACCTGGTCCCTGTACGTCTCGGCGTTCCGAAGGACCTCCTCGCGCGTGAGGGCCTTTCGCGTTTCCGAGCGGCCCGTCGGGTCTCCGACGATCCCCGTGAAGTCGCCGATCAGGAAGAGGACCTCGTGCCCGAGGTCCTGGAACTGCCTCAGCTTGCGAAGGAGGACGGTATGCCCCAGATGGAGATCGGCGGCCGTCGGATCGAATCCCGCCTTCACGCGAAGGGGAACGCCCGTCTCCCGGGACCGGCGGAGCTTCTCGCCCAGCTCGTCTTCGGAAATGATCTCGGCCGCTCCCCGGCGGATGATCTCGATCTGTTCGGCAACGGATGCGCCGCCCGCTGGTGCCCCTAGCTCCACAACGTCCTCCTCAATCGTTGCGAGAGGATAGACGCGCCGCCCAAAGAAATCAACCTTGCGTTCGGGGCTCCGCCCTTCCGCCCGGCCCGAATCCCCCCGGAAAAATCGCTTGACCCTGGCGTCAGGTCCAAGGTGTAGACTGGTTCCGGAAACCTCGGAAACCGCGCCCACCAGAACGAGAAGGGAGAAATAACAATGAGTACCACACGCGCAAGAGAGACGATTCTCTTTCAGGTCGCCGGAATGTCCGAGAAGGGCGGCATCCTCTGAACCGGGTGACCGGACGGCATCCGGGCCGCCCTGGCAGGGCTGGCGGGAATAGATGAAGTCGAGTTCGACCTGGAACGGGACCGCTTCACCGTGCGGTACGCGACGGACAAGATCTCTCTGCGGCAAATCGAAGAGACCGTCCTGGCCCACGGCCGGCGCGAAGGCCTGGACTACAGCGTGACCTTTTTTCCCGCCGAGATCCTTCCTTCGAACGAGGAGAGGGGTTAGGCTCATCGCATGATTGTGTGCACGATCCGCCGGCGTTCTACTTCAGGTTTTCCTCGGTGTAGAGCGAGAGCTCGATCATCCGTTCGAGGAGCTCGTCCGACGAGACGCCGGGGAAGTTCTTGAGGACGAGCTCCTTGGCGAAGAGGCGGCTGATGTACCGAAGCTTGAGCGCCCGGGAGCGGGAGGCGTAGACGAAATCCCGGTGGCCGTTGTTGATCACGATTACATTCTGCTCCGCGTCGTAGCGCGACCGTTGCAGATCTCCGGGCACCCGCTGGAAAGTATAGGCAGGCAGTCCTTCCCTCGCCCCGTGGGTTTCCTTCTCCTCGGAAACGAGGGACTCCGTGATCGTCACGATTCCCTCTCCTTCGCAGATCGTTGCCCCCTGAATCGCGATCACCCGGACGCGGGATAAACCCGGCTCGGCCGGCGCGTGGAAGGTGACGATCTCGGCCTCCGGATCGGAAAGCTGACCCTCCCCCTCCACGATCTCCCAACGGAAAGAGACGTCCTGCTCGACCGGGCGGCGGGCACGGTCCCGGGCCACGGCGCGAAACGTCCTCGATTGGCCCACGGATACGACGCACGAGGCCGGAGAGACGAGAACGCTGAAGAGCGGCCCCGCGTATTCGAAGAACACTTTCTGCTCGGACCCAGGCGCCTCCGCCTCCTCCGGGCTCTCTCCCGGCTCGACAAGCGAGATCCCTTCGGAGACCTCTTCCGGACGGCCGCGCGCCGCACTCCTTCCGCGAACGGCGAACCAGTCGTACTCTTCAACGGGCAGGGCAAGAAGCGCCTCCTGGAACGCTTTCTGGATCGCCTTGAGAATTTCCCGGCTCGCGCGCTCATCCTCAGCCCGCTTCTGCTCCTCGATGGTCTGGAGGAGTTTTGCTTCCACCGGCTCCAGGGCCATGCAGAAGGAAGCAAACGCCTCGTCCTGGATGATCCCGGTGCGCGTTCCGGGCGTGAGGTTCAGGAATGGCGCGTCCACGATCCCCTGGATCTGGCCGGAGATCCAGGGCGGGTGTTTCAGAATGTCGATCTCGGCGATGTCGGCAAGAACGCGCGTACCGGCCCGGCAGAGTCCGACATGGTTCTCCGGGCCTGGTTCCGAAAGGTAGATCTCGATGTAGATTTCCCCCTGGGGGACAGTCGCGGCCCTCAGCTCGTGGAGAAGCCGTCCGGTGAACCGCCTCGGCTCAACTTTGTACTCCTTCCGGGCCGTGCGGTCGACGATCTTGACCTTCACGCCCGACTGCCGGATCCGGTCCCGCAATTCCGAAGCCAGGTACCACTGCATCTTGTCCCCGCTGAGCTGCCGGACGCCGGGGAGGAGCGGCTTGATCTTGAGCTCGGTCCCCCGCCTGGGAAAGAGGAGATGCCGCGGGGACACCGCGTACGAGGGATCGCCCTTCCGCATCGTCATCTGCCAGGTTGTTCCGTCGCTCCCGGACGAGGTGAGGGTCATCTCTTCGCCCACGGTCCAGAACGAGAGGAGCCCGATCCCGAACTCTCCCTGGATTCCCCGGGCCCCTTCGGCCTTGAGCCGTTTCTTGATCGAGTCGCAGATGTGGGTGGCGACGTACCGGAAGTCCGGCGCCCCGGTCTCGTCCCGGGGAACCCCGTCGCCGTCGTCGGCGATCAGGAGGTAGTGTTCCCCTTGCTCCTTGCCGCGGGTGATGGTCACGTGCCGGGCGCGGGCGTCGATCGAGTTCTCGACGAACTCGGCCACGGCCTTGAGGGGGTTGCTCTGGGAGAGGGCGATGATCGTGATGGCGTTCCAGTCGTCGCCGATCTTGAGGCGGCCGGAATCGCCCTGCCGCTTTTTCTTTTCGAGGGTTTCGACGCGCGTCATTATCCCGCTCGGATTGCGATGAGGCGCTACTATATCATTTT
>CAKKSE010000217.1 GCA_919903025.1 Nitrospiria bacterium
GTAGGGCGGGTCACCGAACCCGCCTGAACTGATGCCCCACACTCTCCTCCCCCCTAGCGGGGGAGGATCAAGCGGGTGGAGGGCAGGCACGGTGTGCTGCCCTACGGGGCTTTTCGTAGGGCGGGTCACCGAACCCGCCTGGACTGATGCCCCACACTCTCCTCCCCCCTAGCGGGGGAGGATCAAGGTGGGGGGGATGAAAACGTGGACACCCCAGGGCCACAAGATCTTGGGGCGACCCACTGGAAAGCCGGAAGAACCCCTTTTCTATTGGCAATGGCCGCTCTTGTTGCTGTACAAAGAGCGCAGGGTGCTGAAAAACACCCTGCTACGCAATCCATGGATGGATTGCCAAATTGCGAAACCTTCCAAGTTTCGCAATTTGTGAGACTAGGACGAATTCATTTCGTCCTAGTCGTCGTTGAAAAAGCCATGGATGGGCTTTTTCAACATCCTGATCGAAGTGATCTTAACAGCCGCGATTTCAGGTTGTCAAAGGGGTTTGCAATTCGTCTCAAAGGAGTTCGCCACTCGTCAATGCGCCTCACGTCTCGCTCTCTCGCCTGCCTTTCCGCGTTCCTCCTCCTGACCGGCCTCTCTACGGTTGCACTTGCCTCCGAACCTCCTCCGTCATCGTCCATGCCCGACTCGGGCGATCTTCCTGTCCACTACGACATCCGCGCGTCGTTCGACCCGCACCTCCGGCGGATCTCCGGAACCGTCGAGATCTTCCTGACGAACCGGACGGCCTCGCCCGTCCCGCGCCTCTCGTTCCTCCTCTACCCGAACCATTACAAGGAACGCCCGCCCGGCTATGACGAAGGAAGGCTCGACGAGATCTACTCTCTGGGATTCAGCGCGGGATGGATCGAAGTCACCGACCTGACCGTCCACCTCAGCAGAACACCCGACCGGGGACCGATTTTCATCCCGCGTCTCCGGACGTCTCTCGCGGCGACCGTTCCCCTCCCGCGGGAACTGGCCCCCGGCGACAGCGCCGCGGTCCGGATGAGGTTTACGACCCAACTCCCCACGAAACGCGGCCCATTCGGATTCTGGAAAGACCTCGTCACGATCCAGGGCGGCTGGCACCCAATCCTCCTGCCGCTCGACATGCCCAACCCCCTCCCCGACCTTCCCCCGGCCAACGCCTCCTACCGCGTCGCGCTGGAAATGCCGAACGATTGGTCGGCGGTCCTCTCCGGGAAAATGATTTGCACACCGAATGGGACCGCGAACATAGCACTGAAAACTTCCCCTCGCCCCCTACCAGGGGGAGAGGGCCAGGGTGAGGGGGTAACGTGCGAAACGCTTCACGAACCTGGATCGACAACGAGCATGGCTCTCTTCAAGGGCCGCGTCCATCGACTGCAAACCGAGGCCCGTGGGGTCATCGTCGGCAACCGGCTCGGCGAGGCCGCGCTCAACCGAGTGGCACAGCGTCTCGCCGAGGCCGAAGAGTTCCTCAAAAGCAAGCTTGGAACCCGCGTGAACCAAGCGCCCGTTACAGCCGTCGAAGGCCAGCTCATCCAGACGCTCTCGTCGGCCGGGGACGGCCTCCTCTTCCTCTCCCCCCGTCTCTACCAAGCCTTCTCATGGCTCCACCCCTTTCACGATCGGGACATCGTCGAGTCGTATTTCGAGGTCCGCCTCCGGCAGATCTTTCCCGGACGCCCCGCCTGGGCAAACGAGCTGATCTCAGCGGACCTGGCCGAGTCTTTCTTTTCCGAACGTGAGATCACAAACCTGAAGGACCTCGCGGGACCGTTCGCCTTCGTTCCCATCGTCGACCGCCTGCTCTATTCGCCCGAAATCCCCCTTCGAGGCCTCTACTTCGGCGAACAGATCGGAGAATCGAAGCCCGAGGACATCCGGACGATCGGGAGCCGCCGGCTCCCCGGAAGGATTCTTCATCAAAAACTGCGCGACCTCCTCGGGGCAGAGAGAACCAGCCAAGCCATCCGCCATCTCCTCGAAAGGCGGACGGCCGAACCGGAAATGCACGAGTATCTGATCCGTCAGCTCTCCGCGGACGCCGGCATTTCCCTCGATGAGTTCTTCGCCCAATGGCTCGATCGTCCGACGCCGTCCGACTACTCTCTCGATCCCATCGTCCCCCCCACTGCCGACCAGCCCGGACGGATCGAACTCCGCCGCACGCCCGGCCCGTGGGAGCCGCTCCTCGTGCGCGCCCGTTTCCCGGACCGGACGATCGACTGGTGGCTAAGCGGCAAGGACCAGACCGCTGTTCTTGCGCTTCCTCCGGGCGAACCTCCCAAGTGGGTCCAGCTCGATCCAGATCGGCGCCTCTCGGACCCCGATATCGCCAACAACCGCCAGCCCATGGAATGGAAGACGCTCCTCAGCCGATTCGGCGCCCGCTACGACTTCCAGTCCCACGAATTCGAGTATAACCTCTCCGTCCTCGCCACGCCGGTCCACAACCGGGATCGCCATCTTTCCCTGGGACTATACAGGAAGGAACAGTCGGCCGGAGCCAAGCTCGAATATCGGACGGACGCATGGCGCAGTCTGGTGGGCAACGTTCACTACGAATTGACCGGAAGGATCGGCTGGGAAAAGCTCCGCCCCGAATTCGGCGGCGAATCGGCGACGGCCGCATCGAACAGTCTTCCGCTCGGGTTCTCGATTCAGCGTGTACGGGATGGAGGAGGATCCATCGACCTGACTGCCGAAGGGTCACACAGCCGAATAGGGGCCGACTTCTCGTATCTCAAAGGCGTCCTCACGGCCAGGCGGGATTGGCGCCTGGGACCCCACGAATCACTCGCCACGCGCCTCATCTTAGGAAGCGGGTCCAACGGGCTTCCAGACCAGCTCAAGCATACCCTTGGAGGCATCGACGGAGCCCGAGGGTTCTCCAAAGAGGAGCTACTCGGCCGCAACATCGTCCTCGCCACCGGCGAATACCGCGTGCCTGTCCACGAGGATGTCGGCCTCAGCATCCTCGGCCTGCTGGTCGTCAACCGGATGCAGATGGTCTTCTTCGGAGATGCCGGGGCGGTTACGGACAGGATGGAAGACCTGGCGAGAGCCGGCGGCTTGCGCTACGATCTCGGGCTTGGATTCCGACTGCACGGCGCCTGGGCCGGCCTCATGCCGGCCGTCCTCCGCCTCGACGCGGCCTACC
>CAKKSE010000218.1 GCA_919903025.1 Nitrospiria bacterium
CTCTGATAAGTCAAGTACTTAGATGGGGGCCAAAACCGGCATCTGCATTGCGGGCATTGCCTCAGACCATTCTCGAATCCCCTTCGGAGCGAGCGGCACGGCCCCGATAAAGCGATGGCTCCTTGAGGCAGGTCCTCTTGTCGTTTGAGCCGGTCCCCGCCATCCCCGAGCCCTCAACGCTCCTGCTCCTCGGGGCGGGACTCGGTGGACTCGCGTTGCTTAGGAGGAAGGTCGCGGCATAGCAAGCTGCATAAGGCCCCTCTCCCCTCCGCAGGGGGAGGGCGCGGGTGAGGGGGTGAGATCGCTCGATTCTATTGGCCCTCACCCCACCCATCTCCCAGTGGGAGAGGGAGCCGAAGGGAGTCACTCATTCAAGGAGGAATCGCCATGAAGAGATCCTGGACAGTCGGTCTTGCCCTGTTTTCGCTCCTGCTGATTTCGTCTCCCGCCTTCGCCGTCTCGTACAATCAGATGTTCGTCTTCGGGGACAGCCTGTCTGACGACGGGAACGCCTACGTCCTGACGGGCGGCCTGAATCCCCCGAGCCCCCCGTACGCCCAACGCTTTTCGAACGGGCCGGTGGCCGTCGAGTATCTCGCCGCCTGGATGGGCGTCGGCCTGTCGCCTTCGGTGCTTGGAGGGAACGACTACGCGGTGGGAGGCGCGACGACGGGTACGGGGAGCGCGATCGGATTGTGGGGGACGGGGATCAAGAAACAGGTGAGCGCCTTCACGACGGCGCATCCGGCGTTCGATCCGAACCATACGCTCTTCGTCGTCTGGGGAGGCCCGAACGACTTCCTCCTCAGCCCCTTCCCCTGGACGGTCAACTCCGCCGTCAACAACCTGGCGAATTCCATCACCACGCTCGCAAACGCCGGGGCACAGCACATCCTCGTGCCGAACATGGTTGACCTGGGCGCCACGCCCCTCGCGGACGCGCTGAACGTGGAGAGCTACCTGACTTCGCTCACGCGCAGTTTCAACCGGACCCTGGCGCAGAGGCTCAACACGCTGGACGCGGCGCTCGCGGCACACATCATCCAGTTCGATACGTTCTCCGCCATCAACGCCGTCCTCGCGAACCCGGCGGCGTATGGCTTCTCCAACGTGGACGACGCCTGCCTGTTCAGCCCGGCCTGTACCGATCCTGACTCCTTCCTCTTCTGGGATCTCGTCCACCCCACGACGTACACTCATGCGCTTCTCGGAGCCCAGTTCGCCGCAAGGATCGCGAACCCCGAACCGGAGACGATCGTTCTTCTCCTGATGGGCCTAGTCGGTTTGTTCGCGGCACGGCGGAGGCTTGTTCGTTCCCGCTGAGATCGGCGGAGGGATACTTGTCGAAGAGAGTCGTGAGAACCTCGCGAATCATACCTCGAAGAGCCTCGGTCAGGCAGTCCGGCTGAAGCCAATGCGCCAGATCCGGGGGTGATTCACATTTCTCTTTCCGATCCGCGCTTCCGGGAGTAGACTTTTCCAGGCGCGCATTTCTCCTCGATTGGCCCGCCCCGAATTGTCGGCGTGAGCGAGTTGACGGTTGCGGAGAAGAGGCGCCCTTCTTGCGTTTTCCACGCTCGCGGCAGGGCAGATCCAGATCGGCCAACAAGACCAGGCGTTGAACAAGACATCTTGGGGAGAATCCCAATGGGCGATCAGGACATCCGTTGGATTCAGCGTTTCAACCACTTCGTAAAAGCCCTCTCCCAGTTGAAAGAAGCCGTGGACCTGGCTCAACAACGCCCGCTCTCGAAACTCGAAGAGCAGGGGTTGATCCAAGCTTTTGAATTCACGCATGAACTGGCCTGGAATACGCTAAGGGATTTTCTGGAAGGCCGCGGCGTTCAAAACCTGTACGGTTCGAAGGACACCACCCGTCAAGCCTTCAAGGCGGGCTTGATCGAAAACGGCGAGACATGGATGGGGATGATCAACAGCCGCAATCTTACCTCCCACACTTACGATGAAGCCACGGCCGCCCAGATCACCGCGGCCATCCGCGAGGCCTACTTTGCGGAATTCGAGGCGCTTCGCATCAAACTGGACGAACTGCGCCGGGAGGAAGGGGCGTGAAATACGGTCTGCCGGACACAGTCGTCGGCCAGATCAGCGCCGTTCTGAGGCGCTATCCGCAAGTGGATCGGGCGATTTTGTACGGCTCGCGCGCCAAAGGCAATTATAAGAACGGCTCCGATATTGATCTGACCTTGCGTGGCAGTACGGAGCTGACGCTGAAAGTACTGTACAGGATCCTCGACGATCTCGACGATCTGCTCCTGCCCTACACGATTCACTTGTCCATCTTCCACCAGATTGACGATCTCGATGTGATCGAGCACATCCAGCGCGTGGGCGTCGTGTTTTACCAAAAGAGTGAGGCTGTTCCCGAATCGGCTGCGGCAACCCGTTGCAGCGAGTCCAACGCCTAACTCGCCTCACTAGAACGAGTACCCGATCCCCCCGTAGAGCTTGGTGAGTTTGTCGGTTTCGGCGAAGGTGGCGTAGGGCGGGTTGAGCCGGGTGGCGAAGAGCCGCCGCAGGT
>CAKKSE010000219.1 GCA_919903025.1 Nitrospiria bacterium
CAAGAAGGAACCGTAAACACCCCAATTCGTGCGCCGATTTGCACGATATCGTGCGCTGTCCAACAGAATTCGTCAGATACGTCATCGCTGATTCTGGCGATACTCCTAGTAACAATTTAAAATGATTCAGGAACCAGCCGAATCCTCGAATCCGTCAACATGGCAATGGAGTTGCTAATCGTCCCCCCGTACTGATTTTTCATCGATCCCAATCGGAAGGAGGTGAATCCAACATGAAGAAGATCTTCGCAATCGCAATGGCATTCGCGTTCGTCGCTGTTTCCACGGTCGCCTTCGCTCAGGAGAAGAAGGCCGAGACGAAGCCCGCCGCCGCTCCGGCCGCCGAGAAGAAGGCCGAGCATCCTGGCGAGCCTGCCAAGGCCGAGAAGAAGGAAGAGAAGAAGGCCGCCAAGGCCCACACGGTCACGGGCGCGGTCAAGGCGGTCGACGCCAAGGCCAACACCCTGACGGTCGTCAAGAAGGTGAAGAAGGAGGAGAAGGAAGTCGTCCTTACCTGCACCGACAAGACGAAGTTCAAGGGCGTGAAGGGTCTTGCCGACGTCAAGGCCGGCGACAAGGTCACAGCCAAGTACTCCGAGAAGGATGGCAAGAACGAGGCCAGCTCCGTCGAGGTGAAGGCTGCTCCTGCCAAGAAGGGGGAGAAGAAGGCCGAGAAGAAGGAAGCCGCTCCTGCCAAGAAGGAGGAGAAGAAGGAGGCCGCTCCAGCGCCTGCTCCGGCTCCTGCCAAGAAGTAACGCAAGCCCGCAGGTCGATAGGGGGAGTCCCGGCTGAAAGCCGGGCTCCCCCTATCTATTTTCTCAAGGAAAACCCGGGCCTCCCAAACCGCTTGACCCCCTTCCCCCGCGTTGTTATTATCCCAGCCGTTTCTCGATCCGCCCCGCCGGTCGTAACCGACGATTTCGACTTGTGACAGAAGCACCTTACCACTTCTCCTCCCGCATGCCGTGCGGGGAGGAGCCGACAAGGAGGAAGATGATGAACGCTCGACCCTGGTTGGCCGGAGTCTTTGCAGCGATGCTCGTCGTATTTCTTGCGCCGGGCTCCGCCTCGGCGGCCGCGCCTCAGGCCGAGGCGTGGGGGCACAAG
>CAKKSE010000220.1 GCA_919903025.1 Nitrospiria bacterium
GGGAAGTGCCGTTCGAGCCAGTCGCCGAAGATCGTCTCCACCGCCCCCGGCAGGCGCACGGGAATCCAGAACGCGTATGAGGCTCCGGATGCGGCCACGGCTTCCAGGATGGCCGGAATTTCGTGGTCGTTGATGGCGGGGATGACGGGCGCGACGAGGACACCTGCGGGGATTCCAGCGGCGGTGAGCGTGCGGATCGCCTCCAGGCGCTTCTCCGGCCGGGATGCGCGCGGCTCGAGGATTCCGGCGAGGCCCGCATCCAGGGTCGTGATCGAGAACGTTACGGCAGAGGCGCTCTGTCGGGCCAGATCACCCAGGATGTCGGCGTCACGAGCGACAAGGGCGTTCTTTGTCGAAACCGAGACCGGGTTTCGGAATTCCGCGAGGACCTCCAGGCATCTTCGGGTCAGCATCCGCTTTCTCTCGATCGGCTGATAAGGGTCAGTGACACCGGACATCGCGATGACTTGCGGCTCCCAGGAGGGGCGGGAAAGTGCCCGCCGGAGGAGTTCAGGAGCGTTCTCCTTGACCATGATCGTCGCCTCGAAATCGAGTCCGGCCGACAGGTCGAGATACTCGTGATATGTCCGGGCATAGCAGTAGGGGCACCCGTGCTCGCATCCCCGGTAGGGGTTCACGCTCGCGTGGTAGGGGAGGTCGGGGGAGGTGTTTCGGGAGATGATCGTCTTCGAGCGGTCGGGGATGAAACGCGTGGCGGGATTGGACCGCTCGTCATCGGAAAGCGGTTCCGCCTGCCGGACCTGCTTTTGGAAGCGGCTCGGGGGATTGGTCCCCGTCCCCCGTCCCCTGAATGCGTGCGCCCGAGGCTCCATCGCGGCTCAACCGTACCAGAGCGAGAGCCGGCGATGCAAGACGGCCATCCGCTCGGCGGGTCTTTCCCCTTGACGCACTCCTCCGCAAGTCTTACTCTGTGAAGTAAGACTCCACCCACGGGAGATTTCATGCGCGTCACCAGCAAAGGCCAAGTCACCATACCTATCGATCTCCGCGAGAAGGCCGGCCTCCTTCCGAATACGGAGGTGGAGTTCGCTTTGAAGGGCGGCACGGTCATCCTGCGGAAAGCGGGAAAGGCCCAGCGTCGCGGGAAGCGTCTCCTCCATGCCATGAGGCGGAAGGCCGCGACCCGGCTGACCACGGACCAGATCATGGCCCTGACCCGAAGCTGATAGTCACCAGCGGGTGGATATGGGCGACATCCTTGTTGACAGCAACGTCATTCTCGATGTCGTTACGGAAGACCGGAAATGGTTCGAATGGTCTGCGGGCCAGATCGAACGGCTGGCCGAGGACCACATGCTCGTCATCAACCCGATCATCTACGCCGAAGTTTCGATCGGCTTCGATAGGATCGAAGACTTGGACGCCGCCCTGCCAGTCGAGTTTTTCCGCCGGGAGCCTCTTCCCTGGGAAGCGGGTTTTCTTGCCGGCAAGAGGTTCGTCAAATATCGGCGGTTGGGCGGAGAGCGCCGTTCGCCGCTCCCCGATTTCTACATCGGCGCGCACGCCGCCGTAATAGGGATCCCGCTCCTCACGCGCGACGCCGGGCGCTACAAAACGTACTTTCCGAAACTGATCGTGATTGCCCCATGAATGCTGGAACGATGACAAGCGGGCAATGAAACAATCATCGAGTCCTATCCATCCCGCCGAGGTTCTCTTTGCAGGGTTCCTCGAGACGGCGGCGCAACGGTCGTCCTGATCTTCCAAAGAAAGTGATATAGCGGAGCGGCGAGCCGGAACGCGCGGATGAGATCGTCGAGGAGGCGCCGGTCGAAAAGGCGCTTCTCGATGGGACAGTTGTGGCTCGCGCCAGCCGCGGACGCGAGGCCACCCGAAGCGCCCGTCGGCGTCTCGTCCAGCCCGCCTATGAATGGATACTGGGTGCGCCAGGGGAAATACCGGAATCCCCAAACCGCCCGTGACCCCATCTGTCACGGGGGTGTGGTAGAAGGAGCCTGGAATAGGAGACCCCGAGCCGGGAAGCGATGTCTGGTGCGGGACCGCCAGGAGCGTTGACGGCGGAGCGGGTTCCTGATAAGTTCTCACCATCGCCGCGCCAATGACGGGGTTCCAATCCCTCAAGGAGTCCGGATAGCGATGCGGTCAGAGCCCCTTCCTTCCGATATCCCTCTACCCGCGCGAGACCCCCGCGGGCCGTGGTGGAATCCCCTGCGTTCCGCCCGCTTCTTTTCCCATGCCCTGCCCGCGCACCCCCGGCCCAGCGCCAGGCGACCGCGGCCGCACCCTAGCCCAGCCATCGAAAGCCCTCGTTCCTCGCCGGCCCGTTCTTCAAAATGCGTCGCAGGAAACAGCTTCCACATAGTCAAGGCGAATAACTTAGCAAAACTAGCAACGTCCCGTCCCGTGGCCTACGCGCAAGACGCCGCACGAAGAGATCGATCTGGCTTCCCGGCGTTATCGGGATCTGCTGAACAGACGGAGGGCATCGTGAAGAAACACGCTAAGATCGAAAAGGGCAGCGGCAACGTCTTTCTGGACCTCGGCTTTCCGCCCGATGAGGCCCATAACCTGTTGATCCGGTCCGATCTCATGATCGAGATCAAGAGGTTCGTGCAGAAGAGCGGGCTCACGCAGAAAGAAGCGGCGAAGCGGCTCGGCCTGACCCAGCCGCGTCTCAACGACCTCCTGCGCGGCAAGATTGCCAAGTTCAGCCTCGACGCGCTCGTCAATATCCTTGCGCGAGCCGGGCGGCAGGTAGCCCTGAAGGTGAGGGAGGCGGCCTAGCGGGCCGCGCCCTGGAAGCACTTCCCCCCGTGCGCACTTTGTCCGCCCGCGCTGGTTCGCCGGGAGGAGCCGGAAATAGGAGTCTCCGAGGCGGGAAGCGATACCTGCTGCAGAAACGCTCCGGGCGTTGACGGCTGGGCTGGTTCCTGATAAGTTCTCACCATCGCCGCGCCAATGACGGGGTTCCAATCCCTCAAGGAGTCCGGATAGCG
>CAKKSE010000221.1 GCA_919903025.1 Nitrospiria bacterium
ACCGGTCGGAAGGGAGGACGAACGCGTGCCGTGGGACCCGCCCCATGACGTCGAGGACGCGAGCGTCCGCGATGCCGCGCTTCCTGAGGTCCTGCTCGACCATCCGCGCCCGCGCCTTGGCGTAGAAATCGTCCGAGGCGGGAGCAAGAGCGGGGGTCAGAAGGCACAGAAACACCGGAAGCACTGCAAACCGAAGAAACCGAAAAAGATCACGTGTGAGAACGGGGATTTCGTCCGCCAAACGATAGCCGGAAGAATTGTGAACCCTCCCCCTTGAGGGGGGAGGGGCCGGGTGGGGGTGATGAATCGGATTGCGCGAACTCACCCTCCCCCTATCCCCCTCCCGTCGAGGGAGGGGGGAGGCTTTTTTCTGCGGGTCGATCTGAACTGCATCTACTTCCGCCGGATCGATAGTTGAGCTTTGCATGTTCACGAAAGACCATACTTCTTCATCTTCGTGAGCAAAGTCCGCCTGCTGATCCCGAGGAGGGTCGCCGCGTCCTGGCGGCGCCAGCGCGCCTTCGTGAGCGCCTCCACGATCATCTCCTTCTCGGCCGACCCGGCGATCTCCCCGACGTTCTCGAGAAGGGTTTTCTCCTCCCCCTCCTCCGGCCTCTCGTCCCCTCCGGACGTGGACAGCGCCAGGGCCACGTGCTCCGGCGCCACCTCCCGTCCCTCGGCGAAGAGGATCGCGCGCTGGAGGACGTTCTCCAGCTCCCGGACGTTCCCCGGCCACGAATGGCTCCTGAGGACGCCGTACGCGTCGTTCGTGAGCCTGAGACCCTCTTTCCCGTACTTGGCGCCGTAGACCTCGATGGTCCGGTCGGCCAGCAGGCGGAGATCGTCGCCGCGGTCGCGGAGCGGCGGGAGCCGGAGGACGATCGCGTTGATCCGGTAGTAGAGGTCCTCGCGGAACCGTCCCGTCCGGACGCTCGCAGAGAGGTCCTGGTTCGTCGCGGCGACGAGACGGAAGTCCACTTTCTTGGACGCTTTCGACCCGATCCGCTCGACGGTCTTCTCCTGCAATGTCCGAAGGAGCTTCGCCTGCATCCCGGCCGACATGTCCCCGATCTCGTCCAGGAAGAGCGTCCCCCCCTCCGCCTGCTCGAACCTCCCCTCGTGCGCCCGGACGGCCCCCGTGAACGCGCCCCGCTCGTACCCGAACAACTCGGCCTCCAACAGCGTCTCGGGAATAGCCGCGCAGTTGACGGCCACGAACGGGCGGCCGTTCCGAGGGGAGATCTCGTGGATCTTCCGCGCGACCAGCTCCTTGCCCGTCCCCGACTCGCCCTCGATAAGGACGGGAATATCGTGCACAGCCACCAGCCGGACCAGGGAGGCTGTCTTGAGCATCCCCGGGCTCCGGCCGATCATCCCCGGGACCTCCGCGGACGCGGATTGTTCTCTGAGATCCCGGACCTCCCGCGCCAGGCGGGCGCGCTCGATCGCACGCCGGACGACGACGCGAAGATCGGCCAGATCGACCGGCTTCTCGAAGTAGTCGTAGGCGCCCTCCTCCACGGCCCGATGGGCCATCTGGCGGGAACCGTAGGCCGTCATCACGACGATCAGCGTGTCGGCGGCGGCGGCGCGAACCCGCCTGAGAAGGTCGAGCCCGTCCACGTCGGGAAGACGGACGTCGAGAAGGACCACGTCCGGACGCTCCGCCGAGATCATCCCGAGGGCGGCGGCGCCGGTCTCCGCCTCCCGCGGGGCGTACCCCTCTTTCCTCAGCGCCTCTCCGAGGAAGAGGCGCATCCCCGCGTCATCTTCCACGATCAGGATGGAGCCGCGCCCTTCCGCCGTCATGTCCGCGCCTCCAGGTCGCCGGCGGAGACAACGGGAAGACGGACGGTGAAGACCGTCTCGTCCCCCGTTGTTCGGACCTCGATCGATCCGCCGTGGGCCGTGACGATCTGGTGCGTGATCGTGAGGCCCAGGCCCGTCCCGCCGGGCTTCGTGGAATAGAAGGGATCGAAGAGGCGCTCCGGGTCGATCTCCGGAAGGCGCCCGGTGTTTGCCACCTCGACGACCACCCACGGCCCGTTCGCGGCGGTGTCGCCGTATGTTCTGATGCGGACGGCGCCGCCGCCATCGACGGCGTCCAGGGCGTTGCGAACGAGGTTCAGAAACGCCTGGAGTATCTGCTCTGCGCTCCCCATGAGGGGCGGAAGATCCGGTTTCAGATCCATCTCGATCGGGGCGGTCGAAGAGACCCGCCCCCGTTCCGTGAGCAGGACGACCTGCTGAAGGACGTCGTTGACGTCGACGGAGGCCGGGGGTGGAGGATGCGGCTGGGCGAACAGAAGGAGCTGTTCGACGACACGGTTGAGACGTTCGGTCTCGTCGATGATCGTCTGGGCGTATCGCCGCCGGGGGTCCTCCGCCGCAAAGTCCTCGACCAGGAGCTGAGCGAGGCCTTTCATCCCTCCCAATGGGTTCCTCACCTCGTGCGCCACGCCGGCCGCCAGGCCGCCGAGGCTCGCGAGCCGCTGAGTCCGCTGGATCTGCCTGTGCATGGCCGCGATCCGCCCCAGGTCTCGGAAGTTGATGACGACGCCCACGGCCTCTCCCCCCCCGCCCCGGAGGAGGGACGTCGTGAATCCGAGCGAGACGATCCTCCCGTCGGACAGCTCGACCGCTGACTCGTCGGACGTCGCGGCGCGGCCGCCTTCGAGCGTCTCGCGGATCCTCCGGGCGAAATCGGGCGCGCGGAAACAGGCCCTGCAGACCTCCTCGATCGGCCTCCCGACGGCGTCCGCGCTTCGGCAGGAGAAAATACGCTCCGCCGACGGATTGAACGTCGTGACGATCCCCCGGCCGTTCACGGTCATCACGCCGCCCGTCATGCTCTCGAGGATGTTCGTGTACTGCCCGAACGAGCGGGCCACGACCTTGAAATCCTTCCCTAGAAGCCCGTCGTCCGAAAGATTCGGAGGCGCCTCGCCCGGCTCCACGGGAATCCGCTCCCCGCGCGCGAGCAGGGCGCGGATCGGGCGGATGACGGAGGCGGCCAGAAGGAGTCCGACGAGCAGGGCTGTCCCTCCCGAGACGGCGACGAAGAGGGGGAGAAATCCGACCCGGCCGAGCGACTCCGGGTGCGAATGGGGTCCGGCCAGGCGCGCGGCGACCTCCGCCCACGTTACGTAGACGACCAGTGCCGGCCCGACGGCAAAGAGGACGAGGAACGCCGGGATGAAAATGTAGAGGCTGAACTGGATCCGGGTGGTAAAGAGGTAGGAGATGAGACGGCCGAGACTTGTCACCGCCGGCCCGAACGCGCGGAGATCACCGCGCCCCGCCCTTGAAGACGGACATCATGTCCCACATCGGGAGGAAGATACCGAGCGCCAGGAACAGGACCATCCCGCCGATGAAGAGGAGGAGGATCGGCTCGATCATCGTCGAGAGATTGCGGATCGCGTACTCGACTTCCCGATCGTAGTATTCGGAGACCCTCGTCAGCATCTCGTCGAGATTTCCCGTGTCCTCCCCCACGGCCACCATGTGCGTGACGAGCGGCGGAAAGAGGCCCGACGTCTTCATCGGCCCGGACAGGCCGCGCCCCTCGCGGGCGCTTTCTCGGACGGACTCCACGGCCCGGGTGACGATCACGTTCCCGATCGTCCCGCCGACGATCTCGAGCGTTTGAAGGATCGGAAGCCCGCTCCGGTTGAGCGTGGCGAAGATCCGGGCGAACCTGGAAAGGAGGACCTTGAGGATCAGTCTGCCGAAGATCGGCATCGTGAGCTTGAATCGGTCGAGCGCCTCCCGGCCCGGCTCCGTCTTGACGAAAGCGCGGAGCCCGAGCGCGGCGGCGCCGAGCCCCCCCAGGATCAGGAACCAGTAGTTCTGAACGACGTAATTGATCCCGATGAGAACGCGCGTCGGAAAGGGAAGAGCGACCTTGTGCCCGGCGTAAAGCTTCGCGAACTGGGGAATGACGAGCGTGACGAGGATGGCGAAGGCGATGCAGATCGCGACGACGACGATGATCGGGTAGCGGACGGCCGCCTTGACGCGGGCGCGCGTCTCGGCCTCGTGCTCGGCCAGCGTCGCCAGCCGCTCCAGGATCTCGTCGAGGACGCCGCCCTCCTCCCCGGCCCGGATCATGCCCACGTAGAGGTTGTCGAACGCCTTGGGATGGCGGGCCAGGGCCGCCGAGAACGAACTCCCTCCCTCGATGTCCTTCCGCACCTGGATCAGGATCTCGCGGATCTTCGGGTTCTCCGACTGAGACGCGCACGTATCGAGCGCCGTGGTCAGCGGAATCCCCGCGTTGATGAGCGTGGCGAGCTGGCGGGAAAAGATGATCCGGTCCTGAGGCGTGATCCGGCGGAACGCCTCCAGGAGATCGCCCGACAGCGCCCCTTCCTTCTTCTCCTCGATCGCGATCGGAACGTACCCGAGGCCGGCCAGATGGTCAGCCGCCGCTTCCGGCCCGCTCGTCTCGATCGCCCCGGTCAGCAGTTCCCCGCCCTGAGACCTGGCCCGGTAATGGAATGTCGGCATGGGCTAGAACACCATGTTTTGAGTTCGGAGTTCGGAGTTCAGAGTGCCAAGACGAGAAGAGAGAGCCAGGTCTTTGCGCAATTGATTTCTTTCCACTCCGAACTCCAGACTACGAACTCCAAACCGCTTCTCGTCTCCCCACTCCCCACTCCCCACTCCCAACTCCGAACTCCGAACTCCGAACTGCCTTATCACTCCTCCACGTCCGTCGTCACGCGGAGGATTTCCTCCACCGACGTGAGGCCGGCCGCGGCCTTGCGTAGGCCGTCCTCCCGAAGGGACCTCATCCCCTCGCGGATCGCCTGAACGCGGATCCGGCTGCTTGTCTCCTTGGCCACGACCATGCGGCGGAGCGACTCGCTCATCGTCATCAGCTCGAAAATCCCGACCCGCCCCAGGTATCCGGCCTGCCGGCACTGGGGACAGCCAACGGCCCGGCAGAACCGGACCGGACCGGGAACGCCTTCGAGTCCAAGCTCCTTCAGGAGGTCCGGCGACGCCTCGTAGGACGCCCGGCACTTGACGCAGAGCCGGCGGGCCAGGCGCTGGCCCGCGACGCCCAACAGCGACGAGGCGATGAGGAACGGCTCCACGCCCATGTCGACGAGGCGGGCCACCGCCCCGGCGGCGTCGTTCGTGTGGAGGGTCGAGAAGACGAGGTGGCCCGTGAGCGCCGCGTGGATCGCGATCGTCGCCGTCTCGCTGTCCCGGATCTCCCCGACCATGATCACGTCCGGGTCCTGGCGGACGATCGACCTCAGCCCCGACGCGAAGGTGACGCCCGCTTTGGGGTTCAGCGGAACTTGGTTGACGCGCGCGAGCTGGTATTCGATCGGGTCTTCGATCGTGATGATGTTCTTCTCCGCGGAGTTGATCCGGGCGATGGAGGCGTAGATCGTCGTCGTCTTGCCGCTTCCCGTCGGACCGGTCACGAGGATGAACCCGTGGGGGCGGAGGACGAGCTTCTCGTAGACCGCCAGCAGATCGGCGTCGAGCCCCAGCTCGGCCAAGTCCACCATGCGGGTCCCCTTTTCGAGAAGGCGCAGGACGATCTTCTCCCCGAAGAGGGTCGGGAGCGTCGACATCCGGACGTCGTACGCCTTTCCGCTCACACCGATCTCGAACCGCCCGTCCTGCGGCACCCGCTTCTCGGCGATGTCCATGCTGGCCATGATCTTGAGCCTTGAGGAGAGGCCCGCGTGGAGGTGCTTCGGCGACTCCATGACGTCCCGGAGGAGGCCGTCGATCCGGTAGCGGACCCGGATCACGTTCTGATCCGGCTCGATGTGGACGTCGCTCGCCCGGTCGCGGTCGGCCTGCGTGATGATCATGTTGACCAGTTTGACGACCGGCGTCTCGTCCGCCATCGCTTCGAGGGAGAGCGGCCCTTCTTCCTCGGCCGCGGCGGCGGCCTGCTCCGCGTCGATTCCCCGGACGATCTCTTCCATCGACTCCCGCACCGTGTAGTGGCGGTCGATCGCCTTCATGATCTCGCGCTCCGTGGCCACGACCGGGACGATCTCCAGCCCCGTCGTCCGGCGGATGTCGTCGATCGCGAACACGTTCAGCGGATCGACCATCGCCACGGTGAGGTCCTTTCCGTCCCGGTTGATGGGGACGGCGCGCGTGCGCCGGGCCAGGGCTTCCGGGATGAGCGTGACGACGTCCGGATCGATCGTCGCCTTGGAAAGATCGACGTGAGGAATCCCGAGCTGGCGCCCCAGGAACTCGATCATCGTCAGCTCGTCGACCATTCCCATGGCCTTCAGGACCCCGCCCAGACGCCCTCCTCTGCGCTTCTGCTCGTCGAGGGCGCGCGTGAGCTGTTCCTGGGTGAGAAGCCCCCCCTCCACGAGCATCTGCCCGATCATCCGGTGCCGCGCGCCCTTCTTGGGCGCTGGACGCGATGGCTCCACGGGTTCCTCCCAACGGTCAACTGTCAACTTGCAGCTTTCGACCCCCGACTCCTACCTCCTACCCCCTAATCCTTAATCCTTACCCCCTAATCCCCGTCCCCTGCGATGCGAACCACTTCACGGTCTCCGCGAGACCGTCGCCGAGAGAGACCGACGGCCGCCACCCGGCTTCCCTCAGCCTTCGCGAATCGATGCAGGAGCGCTTCTGCTCGCCGGGTTTGGCCGGGCCGTGCTGACGCTCCGCGCGGCCGCCCGTCAACGCGTTCAGGCGGTCGAACAGCTCCTTGACGGAAGTCTCCACGCCGGTTCCAACGTTGTACGCCCCCCGGAGGCCGCGGGTCAAGGCCGTCCGGTTGGCCTGGACGACGTCGCCCACGTAGACGTAGTCCCGCGTCTGCCGGCCGTCTCCGTTGATGACGGGCTCCTCGTTCCGAAGTAGGCGCTCCGTGAAGATCGCCACGACGCCGGCCTCCCCGTGGGGGTCCTGGCGGGGTCCATACACGTTCGCGTAGCGAAGCGCCGTCGCGTGGAAGCCGTGCTCGACGCCGTAGTAGTGGAGGTAGGCCTCGACGGCCAGCTTGGCCGCGCCGTACGGAGAGACCGGGCGCGTGGGATGAGTCTCCGGCGCGGGAAACGTCTCCTGCTCGCCGTAGATGGCGCCCCCCGTCGACGCGAACAGGACGCGCCGCGCGCCGAAGAGGCGGCAAAGCTCCAACAGCCTGAGAGTCCCGACCACGTTCACTTCGGCATCGAAGGCCGGGTCAGCCACCGACCGCCGGACATCGATTTGGGCGGCGTGGTGGCACAGGACGTCGGGCCGAAACTCCTCGAAGACCCCTTTGACGCTGGAATCCTTAATGTCCGCGTGGTAGAAGCGGGCGCCCTCCGGGAGGTTCTCCCTGCGCCCTGACGAAAGATTGTCCAGAACGGCCACCTCGTGGCCGTCGGCCAGAAAAGCCTCGGCCATGTGCGATCCGATGAACCCCGCGCCGCCGGTTACGAGGATCTTCATGCTAACTCCTCACTGAGATATGCACGATTCCCCGTGCTTTTCGTCTCCTCCCCCCTCGCGGGGGAGGAATAAGGTGGGGGGGGGAGCTCTCGGAATCACGCGCTTTCACCCCCACCCTGGCCCTCCCCCCTCAAGGGGGAGGGGATATCGCTGACAGCCCATCTTTAACAACTCTATCACATCCCCCTCTCGGGGATACCAAGCTTGGCGCGGAAGTAGCCGATCGTCTCCTTGAGCCCTTCCTCCAGCCCGACACGGGGCTCCCATCCCAGGACCCCGCGGGCCCTGGAGATGTCGGGCTGGCGCACCTTGGGATCGTCCACGGGGAGCGGCTGGAAAACGACGCGGCTCCGGCTTCTCGTCGCCCGGACGATCGTCTCCGCCATCGAAAGGACGCTCATCTCGGAGGGGTTTCCAATGTTGACCGGACCGGTCGCGTCGGAGGCGAGAAGACGCGCGATCCCGTCGACGAGATCGGTGACATAGCAGAACGACCGCGTCTGCGAGCCGTCCCCGTAGACCGTCACCTCCTCGTTCCTCAGCGCCTGGGCAATGAAGTTGGGCACGGCGCGCCCGTCCCGCACACGCATCCGCGGACCGTAGGTGTTGAAGATCCGGACGATCCGGGTCGGAACGCCGTGGGAACGATGGTAGGCCATCGTCAGCGCCTCGGCGAACCTTTTGGCTTCGTCGTAGACGCCGCGAGGACCGATCGGGTTCACGTTCCCCCAGTAGTCCTCCGTCTGGGGATGGATGAGCGGATCGCCGTAGACCTCGGACGTGGACGCGAGGAGGAAGACGGCCCCCTTGGCCTTGGCCAGACCGAGCGCCTTGTGCGTCCCCAGCGAGCCGACCTTGAGGGTCTGGATAGGAAATTCCAGGTAGTCGATCGGAGAAGCGGGACTGGCAAAGTGAAGGATCGCGTCGAGCGGCCCGTCCACGTAGATATAGTTCGTCACGTCGTACTGGACAAACGAGAAGCGCGGGTTCCGGATGTGGGCGATGTTGGCCACGTCGCCGGTGATGAAGTTGTCCATGCCGATCACCTCGTGGCCGTCCGCGAGGAACCGGTCGGCCAAGTGCGACCCGATGAAGCCGGCGACGCCCGTAATCAGGACCCGCATTACGACTTCCTCCCCTGGGACATCAGCCCCGCGCCGACGGCGCCGGCCTTGCCCGAGCCTTCCAGTCCCCGGCCCACGCCCACGTATTCGAACCCGATCTCGGCCATCTTGCGGGGGTCGTAAACGTTCCGGAGGTCGATCAGCAGTTTCGCCTTGAGAAGCTCTCCCAGGCGCCCGAAATCGAGGTTTCGAAACTGGTTCCACTCCGTCAGGAGGAGGAGCGCGTCGGCGCCACGGGCGGCGTCGTACGCATCCTCGCAGAACTCCGCCGAGGGAAACAAGGCGCGCGCGCCTTCCATGGCCGCCGGGTCGAAGAGCCTGCACAGGGCGCCCTCGCCGATCAGCTCGCCGACGATCCAGGTCGCGGGAGACTCCCGGAGGTCGTCCGTGTTCGGCTTGAACGATAGCCCCAGGACGCCGATCGTCATGCCGCGCAGGCCGCCCAGCGCGGCCCGGACTTTCTCGACCATCCGCTTCTTCTGGCTCTCGTTGACCCGGATCACGGCGTCGACGACTTCGAACTCGTACCCGTGCAGGCGGGCGATCTGGGTGATGGCCCGCGTATCCTTCGGGAAGCAGGACCCTCCGTACCCCGGGCCCGCGTGGAGGAACTTCGGGCCGATCCGCCGATCGTGCCCCATCCCCTTCGCGACGACGTTGACGTCCGCGCCGACCCGCTCGCAGATGTTGGCGATCTCGTTGATGAAGGAGACCTTCACCGCGAGGAAGGCGTTCGACGCGTACTTGATCATCTCGGCCGATTCGACGTTCGTGACGATGAACGGCGTCTCGATCAGGTAGAGGGGCGAGTAGAGGTCCTTCATGATCGCGATCGCCTGGGGCGACGAGGCCCCGATCACGACGCGGTCCGGCCGCATGAAGTCCTCGATCGCCGATCCCTCCCGCAGGAACTCGGGATTGGAGACGACGTCGAAATCGAACGCGCCGTTCCTGGTCGACAGGATGATCTCGCGGATCCGCTCTCCGGTACCCACGGGAACGGTGCTCTTCGTCACCACGACCTTGTACCCGTTCATGTGCGTCCCGATCGCCCGGGCGACCTCCTCGACGTAGGAGAGATCGGCCGACCCGTCGTCCCGCGGCGGCGTCCCGACCGCGATGAGGACGACGAGGGCTTTGTCGACTGCACGCGACAGGTCGGTCGTGAACGACAACTGCCCCGCCCGCATGTTCTTGCGGACCATCTCCTCCAGCCCCGGCTCGAAGAACGGAACCCGTCCGTTCTGCAGGCTTGCGATCTTCCCCTCGTCGTTGTCGACGCACGTCACCTTCAGCCCGAACTCCGAGAAGCACGCCCCCGTAACGAGGCCCACGTACCCTGTTCCCACAACGCAGATGTTCATCGAATTCCGACCTCCTTGTGTCGATCGTCCGGCTTAGAAGCTGTGCGGCCGCGTCGTTCGAGATAGCGTGAAAGAGATTCCTTCCATCCGGGCGGACGACAGCCCGTCAGGGAGATGTACCGGTCCAGGCACAAGACCGAATAAGCCGGGCGCGGCGCCGGACGGCCCAGGGATTCGCTCGTGATCGGCAGGGTCTCGACGCCCGCCATCCCCGCCTGGGAGACGATCTCCCGAGCGAACTCAAACCAGGTGCACGATCCGTCGCCGGAGAAGTGTACCTTCCCGCCCGCCCCCCGGTCCACGAGAACGGCGATCGCCTCCGCCAGGTCCGCCGCGTACGTCGGGGCCCCTTCCTGGTCGTTGACGACCGTGAGCCGTCCCTTTTCCCCGGCCTGCCGAAGGATCGCCTCGACGAAGTTCGGGCCGTGCGGACCGTAGAGCCAGGAAGTCCGGACGATGAGGCCGTCATTTCCCAGCCTCTCGACCTCCCGTTCTCCCATCCGCTTCGAACGCCCGTAGACCGAGAGGGGGTTCGTCGGATCGGTCTCCCTGTACGGAGCCCGGGCCGTCCCGTCGAATACGTAGTCCGTGCTCACGTAGACGAGCTTCGCCCCGCGCGCGCCGCACGCATCGGCGACGTTCCGCGTCCCGCCGTGGTTCACAGCGAACGCCCTCTCCGGCTCGCGCTCCGCGTCGTCGACCCGCGTGTAGGCCGCCGCGTGGACGACCAGATCGGGGGCCGCCTCCCCGATCGCCCGGAGCGTTTCGTCCCGATCGGTGACGTCGAACGCGGCCCGCGTCGCCCCGGCCGCCTCATGGCCCGCGGCTGTGAGCGCCGGGACCAAGTCCCGCCCGAGCATCCCATTCGCCCCGGTCACCAGAATCCGCACGTCAAACCCCACCCCCACCCCAACCCCCCCTCAAGGGGGAGGGAGGTTCTTTTCGATTCACCGATTCACCCATTCACCGACGCTCCCCTCACCTATAATCCTCTCCCCCTCAAGGGGGAGAGGGGAGGGTGAGGGGGTGATTCACCATCTCACCGGCTCGCCGACGCCGCGAGAGGCGAGGTTCTCCAGCCACCGGCGGTTCCGTCTGTACCACTCGATCGTTCGTTCGATCCCATCCTCGAAGCCGACGCGGGGCCTCCATCCCAAATCCCGCTCGATCCGCGACGAATCGATCGCGTACCTGCGGTCGTGCCCCGGCCGGTCCGGAACGAACTGGATCAGCGACTCCGGCTTCCCCAGGCGCCGGAGGACCGTCCGCGTCACGTCCAGGTTGTCTCGCTCGCAGTGACCCCCGATGTTGTAGACGCCGCCCGGCTCTCCCCGCCGCAGGACCATGTCCACGGCCTCGCAGTGGTCTTCCACGTAGATCCAATCCCTGACGTTCAGGCCGTCGCCGTAAACCGGGACCGGCTGATCGTTCATCGCCCGAAGCACAAACAGGGGGATCAGCTTCTCGGGGAACTGGTACGGGCCGTAGTTGTTCGAGCACCGCGTGATGATCCCCGGGAATCCGTAGGTGTGATGATAGGCGCGCACGAGGAGATCGGCCGCGGCCTTGCTCGCCGAGTAGGGAGAATTGGGCTGAAGCGGCGTCTCCTCCGTAAAAAGACCGGTCGGCCCCAGTGAGCCGTAGACCTCGTCCGTCGAGACCTGGACGAACCGCCGGACGCCCGCCGTCCGGGCCGCGTCCAGGAGGACCTGCGTACCGGAGACGTTCGTCCGGACGAAGATCGCCGGACCCAGAATGCTCCGATCGACGTGCGACTCGGCGGCGAAATTGACCACCGCGTCCACGTCCTCGAAGAGCGGCCGAACGGCCTCCGGATCCGCGATGTCTCCCTGGACGAACCTGTACCGGTGGTCCGTCTCCACGTCGGCGAGGTTCTCCCGGTTCCCGGCGTACGTCAGGGCATCCAGGTTGATCACGGAGTCCTCAGGGTGCGCGCGGAGCGTGTATCGAACGAAGTTCGACCCAATGAACCCGCATCCGCCTGTGACAAGCAGCTTCATGGATGGATTAGGGATTAAGGATTAGGGGGTAGAAGGCGATTCCCCGGCCCTTAACCCTTCCCTCCTCTTTCGTCCAAGAGATTGGATCAGCCCGTTAATCATCTTGCTCACGACTGCGCAGTCCTCCTCAAGCGGCTCGTAGCCATTTGCTTCCAGGTATCCCAGATCTCGTGCGAGGAGCAAGTGATAACGCGTCTCCTCCACGGAACCCCTCGCTTGATATAGGAACTGAACGTATTCCTTCGTTGTCTGCCTCGACTGACCCTCAACTATGTTGGCCGGGACAGACATCGCAGAACGGCAAAGCTGATCCGTCAATCTGTAGCGCTCATCCCGGGGAAACGACTGAACCTGTCTGTGGATCCTCAGAACCAGCGCGTGCGCCCTCTGCCATACTTCCAGGTCTCTCCAAAGCATTCTCCCCCCTTCCCTGGCTCTGAAGAATACGAACCTCCTTCCCCTACCCCTTAATCCCTAATCCTTGTCCCCGAGATCACCCATCCTTCCGCCCCCAGTCGTACGGAATGTCGTTCTTGTGCGGATCGATCCGGAACTCGTCGGGCTCGTTGTAGACGTAGACCTCGGTCGGGCAGTTGATCACGATCGCCTCCTCGGTCCCGACGCACTTGAACCCGTGATAGACAAGGTTCGGGATCTGGAGCAGGATCGGATTGTGATCGCCCATGAAGAACTCGTTCACCTCTCCGCGCGTGGGCGAACCCTCCCGGGGATCGTACAGGACCACCTTCATCATCCCCCGCACGCAGACGAAATGATCGGTCTGCCGCTTGTGGAAGTGCCACGCCTTCACAACCCCAGGATAGGCCGTCGTCATGTAGACCTGGCCGAACTTGAGGAACAGGTCGTCGTCCGACCGGAGCATCTCCATGAGCCGCCCGCGTTCGTCCGGGATGACCTTGAGCTTCTTGACCTTGACCCCTTCGATCAGTTTCTTCATCCCGGCTCCCGATTCACCGATTCACCAGTGGCATTGGTCATTGGTCATTAGTCATCGGTCATCGGCCAATTCACGCATTCACCGATTCACCCATTCACCGTTTGCATTCATTCCCCTCCTTAGCAAGGAGGGGCGAGGGGAGGTAGAAATGACCGGCCAACCGAAACCTCTACCCCTCCCAGCCTCCCCTTACAAAGGGGAGGAGTGGTTGTTCCGATTCACCGATTCACCGATTCACCCATTCACCGATTCACCGATTCACCGATTCACCGCTTTACAAAATCCCCGCCTGGCTCGAGTCTCCCAGCATCAGCCGAACGGCCCGCGGCCGGAGGGGCGACCGGGCCACCTCCACGTTCTTGCCGATGAGCGAATCGGCGATCCTGTGCGGGATGTCGAGAATTCGGCTCCCATCGAGGAGAATCGAGTGCTCGATCTCGCTGTGACGAACCGTCACGTTCGACGCGATCGACGTGAACGGCCCGATGTACGAATCGACGATCTCGCTTCCGGAGCCGATCACGGCCGGTCCCAGGATCGTGCTCCCCGTCACGCGCGCTCCTTCTTCGATGACCACCTTGAACGTCACGCGCGACCGGGCGTCCACCTCTCCGGCGATCCGGGTCTCGAAGGAATCGAGGACCATCCGGTTCGCCTCAAGGAGGTCTTCGAGCCTTCCCGTGTCCTTCCACCATCCCTTGACCATGTGGGGGTAGACCGCGCGGCCACTGTCCACAAGGTACTGGATCGAGTCGGTGATTTCCAGCTCCCCGCGGGCGGACGGACGAATCGCCTTCACCGCTTCGAAGATGTGCGAATCGAACATGTAGACGCCCACCAGGGCGAGATTGCTCCTGGGCTCCTTCGGCTTCTCGACGAGCCGGACGACCCGGCCGTCGTCGATCTCCGCGACGCCGAACTGCGTCGGGTCCGCGACCTCGGCCAGGAGGATCTGGGCGTTCGGGCGGTCCCTCTCGAACTCCCGCACCAGGTCCCGGATCCCGCCCAGGATGAGGTTGTCCCCGAGATACATCACGAAACTGTCGCTCCCCAGGAACCCTTCCGAGATGAGCACGGCGTGGGCGAGGCCCAAGGGAGCTTCCTGCGGAATATACGTCACCCGCACGCCCCATCTGCTCCCGTCCCCGACGGCTGACCGGATCTCCTCGTGCGTCTCTCCCACGACGATCCCAATGTCCGCGATCCCGGCGTCCCGAAGCGCCTCGATGCCGTAGAAGAGGACCGGCTTGTTCGCCACAGGAACGAGCTGTTTGGCGCTAGTGAACGTGATCGGCCTCAGCCGCGTCCCCTTGCCCCCGCTGAGAATCAGTCCTTTCATCTTCGACTCACCACCCTTAGCACACTCCCGGTCGAACGATCCACCATCGCCTTCACCCCCACCCAACCCTCCCCCGTCAAGGGGGAGGGGATTTCTATGCGGGCGGCCACGGAGGGCCGCCCCTACGTTTCTTTCTCCTCCCCCCTTGCGGGGGAGGACTGAGGTGGGGGGGCGGCTCACCGCTTCCCCGCTTCAGATCTTATACGACCCCAGCCCCTTCAGATCCAACGTGATAAAGAACCCGCTCCTCCCGGGAAGGTACTGGTACAGCGCCGTTACGGCCCAACACTGCTGGGTGTACTTGGCCTTGATCGTTCCCTCCCTCAGAACGTTCATCTTGGCGTCATAGAAGGCTTTCCCAAGCACGTCCCATGCCCCCCAGAGCTTGAATCCCGTCTCTGCCGTCACAAATGTCGTCGAGTCCCGCGTGAACCGCTCACCGACCGCCGCGTACCAGCCGTCCCCCTGCCAGCGGACGTCGCCGTTGGCCGTCGTGAGGACGCCGTCGTAGAGGGAGTACCCGGCGTCCGCGCTCACGGTCAGCCGTCTCGGCGTCCTGAACACAATGTCGGCCCGAAGATCGGAGAAGGGGCGCTTGGCCTGGGTGTCGAGGTTCTCGTCCCGTGCGGCCTCGTTGAGATCGTACTGCTGTGAGAGCCGGAAGAGAAGGAGGTCCCATTTCCGCACGGCCTCGCCCGTCCTCTCCCTGAGCGTCAGCCTGTTCGTCAGGCCGTAGGAGACCGCGTTCTGCCGGCCGATCGTGTCGATTCCGTCGAACTGGGGGAGGTTCGACTGATCGACTCTCGGGACGTACCGGTAGGAGGCCTCCGGCTCGATCCCGTGACGGAGCTTGTCGATGACGGGCTCCGGGGCCGGCGCCCCTTTCGCCTCCGACGGCGCGATCTGTCCGCCGGCCGGATCGGCCGCCAGGTCGTAGATCCGCGCAAGTTTGGTCGCGATGGTGATTCCCGCGTCGTAGATCTCCCGGTGCTCTCCGCCCTCTCCCTTGGCGTCCGTCGAATAGAGCGTTCCTCGAAAGCCGGCGCGCGGCGTGATCAGGAACGCGCGGGCGAGGTTCAGCGTTCCGGAGAGCTGCGGATACAGGTCGAGCCGCTGGCCCGTGACCCCTTCCTTCCGCCAGAAGTTCGTCGCCTGCCCGGAAAGACCGAGGAACGCCGGCAGATCGAAGAGCCGGTACGGGGAGACGTTCAACGAGACTTCGGGAAGGCGCTGAACGGCCGTCGCCTGGGGATTGGTCAAATCCTGGGAATACTGGTTCAAGACGGAGAGAGTCGTCCCCCCCCAGCTTTTCGTCACCCCGATGTTCGAGTCGACGTAAGTCTGAGTGCGCTGTTCGACCGTTTCCGAAAGATCCCGGTAGTACCCCTGGTCCGAGAGATAGTTCACGTTGGCCCTTGCCGTGTACCCCCCGCCGAAGACATGGTAGTGGCGGAACCGGGTCTCCATCCTGTCCTGGTCGGTGTTGATGTCCCTGAGGTAATGCGAAAAGAACTCGCCGCTCGCGTCCTTCGAGAGGACGTAACGGAGCTCCGCGGACCCTCCTCCGCCCCGCTTCGAGCGGAAATCGGGCGTGAACGTCGCGTCGGCGTTCTCGGCGATGACCCAGTAGAACGGAAGGCGGATCATGGCCCCTTCCTTCTCACTGTACCCCAGGCGGGGGAACAGGAATCCCGTCCTCCGCTCCTTGTTGATCGGCGCCCAGAAATAAGGGGCGTATAGGACCGGAACGTCCCTCACGTGGAACCATGCGCTCCGGGCGGCGACGTAGTCGTCTTCGACAATCTCGAACTCCCGGGCGCGGATCCGCCATGCCGGCAGTTCGGCGTCGCACGTCGTGAACGATCCCTCGGCGATCGTGAACTCGCGCTCCGCCGTTTTCTCGATCTCGCGCCCCTCGACGTGATGATTGTCCTTCTTGAAGAAGAGCCGCCCGTCGTAGAGCGTTCCCAGGCCCGAGTCGAGATCGACCTCGATGCGCGCGCCGGACAGCGTGTCGTCCCCCTCTTTCCCCCGCACGTTTCCCCGGATGAACGCCGACCCTTCGCCGCGGTCGACGAACGCCTCGTCCCCCCAGAGGAACTGCGCCCCGCGTTGGATCTCGATTCCGCCCGTGAGTTGATACGTGTCCGGACCGCGATCGTGGACGAGGAGATCGGTCCGCGCCTGGACCGGCGGCGCCGAGCCCGTTCCCCCCTTTCGAGGCGGATCGGACGGGGCCGCGGGAGGCGTATCGGGCCCCTTTTCCTGGCCGTAGGAGACTGCCGAAAAGAAGAGGATCGCCGCCAGGGCCAGTCCGCCGGACCCGATTCCCCGCATCACTGGACCGGGAGGGTCCGCGCGCCGGCCGCCCGAAAAGAGGCGCGCGCTTCTCCGACAAGATAGAGCGAGCCCGCGACGACGATCCGGTCCCGCGCCCCCGCTCCGTCGAGGATCTCCGCCAGTGCGCCGCCGACGCTTTCCCGGACGATCGCTTCGGGACCGTCCGGCACGAGGTCAGCCAGGTCCCGCGGATCGGCCGCCCGCTCGGACTCGGGTCTCACGAGGACGATCCGGTCGAACGCCGGCCCGGCCGCCGCCAGCATCCGGCCCGCGTCCTTGTCGGCCAGGGCGCCGAAGACAAGCGTCCTCCGCTCCGAGGGAGCCAGCAGTGAGAGCGTATCGACGAGCGCGCAAATCCCCTCCGGATTGTGCGCCCCGTCGAGGATAACCATCGGCGCGGACGAGAGAACCTCGAACCGGCCGGGCCAGGAGACCCGGCGAAGACCTTCGCGGACCGCTTGCTCCCCGACATCGAACGCCCCGCCCGACGCGCGGGCGGCCTCCGTCGCCGCCGCGGCCGCCACGGCCGCGTTCCGGACCTGATGAACGCCGGCGAGCGGGACGGTCAGTCCGGAGAAAGACGCGTCCTCCCGCGTCCAATCGAAGGTTCCTCCAGCCGCCGTCAGCCGGACCGATTCGGCGCGGAACTCCTCGCCCAGACGGACGACCTTCGCCCCCCTCTCCCGGGCGGCCTGTTCCACGACGGCCTCGGCCTCGGAGACAAGCGATCCCGCGACAACCGGGACGCCCGGCTTGATGATCCCGGCCTTCTCGCGGGCGATCGCCGAGATCGATCCGCCGAGATGCGCTTCATGATCGCGGGAGATGGTCGTCAGGACCGTGACGATCGGGCGGAGAACGTTCGTGGCGTCGAGCCGCCCGCCCAAGCCGGTTTCGATGACGGCCGCGTCGACCCGGCGTTCCGCGAACTGCCGGAAGGCCATCGCCGTCGTCAGCTCGAAGAACGTGGGATCGCCCTCTTCCACCCCGGCCTTTCCAAGGGACGCCCACACCCGCTTGATATCGAGGTAGTGGCGCGCGATGTCGGCCCCCTCGATAGGCCGGTCGTCGATCCGGATCCGCTCTGAGAAGTCGCAGAGATGGGGAGACGTGTAGAGCCCGACGCGAAGACCCGCCGCCTGTAAGATGGAGGCGGCCATCGCCGCCGTCGATCCTTTTCCGTTCGTGCCCGCGACGTGAATGGAGGGGAAGCGGTCCTGCGGATCGCCGAGCGCGGAAAGGAGCAGGCGGACCCGGCCGAGACCCAGCTTGATTCCGAACTGGGTGTACGAGAAAAGCTCGGCGAGAATGTCCTTCACGTCCACGGGAACCTCAAAGATTCACCGTTCCTGGCATCAGATGGTCGATCAACACGCGCAACGTCTCCTTCAACCGCCGCCGGTCGACGACGATGTCCACCAGCCCGTGTTCCTGGAGAAACTCGGCCCGCTGGAACCCCTCCGGAAGCTGCTTCTTGATCGTCTGCTCGATCACGCGGGGACCGGCGAAGCCGATGAGCGCCCGCGGCTCGGCGAGAATCACGTCCCCGAGCATCGCGAAAGAGGCCGTCACGCCGCCGAACGTCGGATCGGTCAGGACGGAGAAGTACGGAACGCCCGCCTCGTGGAGCCGCGCGACCGCCGCCGCCGTCTTGGCCATCTGCATGAGCGAGAAGATCCCTTCCTGCATCCTGGCCCCACCCGAGGCCGAGCAGACGATCAAGGGGGCGCGCCGGGAAGCCGCGCGCTCCGCCGCCCGCGCGATTTTCTCTCCCACCACGGACCCCATGCTCCCCCCCATGAACCCGAACTCGAGAGCCCCGATCACCACGGGCACCCCTTCGAGCAGACCCTCGCCCACGCACACGGCGTCCGCGAGGCCCGTTTTCCGCCGCGCCCCGGCAAGACGGTCCTTGTAGCCCTGGGTGTCCTTGAACTCCAGGGGATCGGCGGGCGCGAGGTTCGAGGCGAACTCGCTGTACGTCCCCGGGTCGATGAGAAAGGCGATCCGGTCGCGGGCCGAGACCCGGTGATGGGCGCCGCATTTCGGGCAGACGCCCAGGTTCTTCTCCAGGTCCTTCGCGAGGAGGATCTCCTTGCATCCCTCGCAGGAGAGGAAGAGCCCCTCGGGAATCTTGACCCGCTTGAGGCTCGCCGACGGTTTCTGGTCCTGGGAGATTTCCATTCGGTCGACTGCCGGGACCTAGATCTCGTACGCCCGGTCGTCTTCCATGAACCGGATTCGGGGATTGTTGAGGGCGCGGAGCTCCGCCGTCAGCTCGTCGATGTAGCGGGGTTTCAGGTGGTAGACGTAGACCGGCGCGTCCTTGTGGCGGACCTTCTCGAGTTCGAGGGCCAGGAGGCGGGGCGTCAGGTGCCCGGAGATACGGGCCAGAGACTCCAGCCGGTTGGGAAAGGAGGCCTCGATCATGATCGCGGAGACGGACGGCTCGTCGTTGGCGCGTTTCCAGATATCCTCCGTCGGGCCGGTGTCACCGCTGTAGACGAGCGTGCTCCGGCCGTCGCGGATGATGAATCCCATCGTCGGCACCGGATGGTTGACGCGCACGGGGCGCACATGGAGCCCATCCACCTCGGAAACGGCGTCCTCCGGAATCTCGCGGTAGCGGAGGGTCGGCGACTCGGGGGTCGGAATGACGGTAAAATCAGGCCAGATGACGTTGTTGAGAAGGCTGTCCCGGATCCCCTGGATGAGGTCCGTCGTCCCCACGATGTCGACCGGCCTCTGGATCAGGTTGCACACGTTGTCGGCCAGGAAGGCGACGCCCTTCGTGTGGTCCAGGTGTGTGTGGGAAAGGAGGACGCTCGCGATGTTGACCTGCTCGGCCATGGTCATGGACGACTCGATCGTTCCCGCGTCGAGGACCACGCGGTCGTTGATGAGAAAACCGGTCATCTTGCAGGAAAGGAGCTCCGTCCCGTAGCATCCAAGCACCTTAAGTTTCATGGGCCTCCCAGCCCTCCCCAAACCGTGTCGCCGCGGATTCCCCGCCAAAGCCGGTTATTTCTGCCCTGACTCTGCTTGTCATTCCGGGCTCGACCCGGAATCCAGCGGCTTTGATCTGGATTCCCGCTTTCGCGGGAATGACGGGACAATCGTTCAGGGAAGACCTGAACGCAGATTACGAGAACTCGCCGAACATCTCCCTCATCTCCATGTACCGCATGAATCGGTCGAGCTGTTCCTTGTTGGAAATGACGATCGCCCCGCCCGACAGCTCGATCACCTGGATCTTGACGAGCTTGTCCAGAATGCCCACCACCTGCTCCCGTCCCAGGCCGACCATCCCGGCCAGGTCGTCGAACGTGTAGTCGAGCTCCACGCCCCGCCCCGTGTGCTTGCCGGCGTCCCGGGCCAGCTTCGCCAGAAGGTCCACGATCCGGCTCGTGTTGTCGCGGATCATGAGGTTCTCGATCTGGTTGTCCGCCTCCTGAAGGCGCGCCGAGAGCTTCTTGATGATCCGGAGGGCGATCTCCGCGTTTCCGCGAATCATGGTCTCGAACGTCTTCCGGTCGATGACGAGGATCTCGGAATCCTCGACGACCTCGGCCGTCGCCGAGCGGGGCCTGTCGTTCAGGATGGCCATCTCGCCGAAGAACTCGCCCTTCCCCAGGACGACCAGCGTCTTCTCGACGTTCCGGACCTTCTTGCTGATCTTCACCTTCCCGGTCTGGATGATGAACATTTCCTCGCCCGGGTCGTTCTCGTGAAACAAGAGCGTCCCGGACGGGACGACCCGACCGAACCGTTGAAACAGCTGGCTTTCCGATCCCATACGCCCCCCGGTTGACGATCTTATCGAATTTGGTTAGGTGCCCCTTGCGCTCCGAGAGCCTAAGTCACGGAAAAATCCGCACAAATTGTTGAAAAATCTAGCATGGATGGCCGAGCCTGTCAACGATTCGCCCGCAGTTTGTAGAGAGCTTATGATTTGTCCGGACTTGTAGCACGTAATCTGTCCGGTTCTC
>CAKKSE010000222.1 GCA_919903025.1 Nitrospiria bacterium
GGCTAGTGTGGTGTCCCATAAGTCCATTTACTTTGTTTGTCATTCCGGGCTTGACCCGGAATCCAGTCTTCTTGCTCTGGATTCCCGCTTTCGCGGGAATGACAGCTCTCTTTCTATGTAAAGAAGTGTTAGGGACGCTGCACTAGTGCCGAAAGTGGCGCATGCCCGTGAACACCATCGCCAAGCCGTGCTCGTCCGCCGCGGCCACGACCTCCGCGTCCTTGACCGAGCCGCCCGGCTGAATGATCGCCGTGACGCCGGCCTGCGCGGCGGCGTCGATCCCGTCCCTGAACGGGAAGAAGGCGTCCGAAGCCATCACGCTTCCCCGAACGCTCATTCCGACCGTCTCGGCCTTGACGATCCCGAGCCGCGCCGAATCGACCCGGCTCATCTGACCGGCCCCGATCCCGATCGTCTGGCCCGCGACGGCGTAGACGATCGCATTCGATTTCACGTGCTTGACCACGCGCCAAGCGAAGGCAATCCCGGCCAGTTCCTCTTCCGTGGGCTTCCGTCGAGTCGGAACGAGAAGCGAAGAGAAATCCTCGATTCGCCCCGTGTCCCGTTCCTGGACGAGAAGCCCTCCCTGCACCTTCTTGAGATCGATCCCGCCTGCGGGACGGGCCAGATTCGACCCGACGTCCAGCAGGCGCAGGGCCGGCTTCTTCGCGAAGACCGCGAGGGCCGGGGAGTCGAATCCGGGCGCGATGACGACCTCGGCGAACAGGCTCGTCACCTCCGCCGCCGTCTCCTGGTCGACCTTCCGGTTGAAGGCGATCACGCCCCCGAAGGCGGAAACGGGGTCCGTGGCCTTCGCCTTCCGGTAGGCCTCGACGAGCCGGGAGCCCGTCGCGACGCCGCACGGATTGTTGTGCTTGATGATCGCGGCCGCCGGCGCGTCGAACTCCAGCACGAGGGCCAGCGCCGAGTCGGCGTCCAGAACGTTGTTGAAGGAGAGCTCCTTGCCCTGAAGCGCGCGGGCGGCGGCGATGGAGGGCGCGGCCGGCGTCATGTCGCGGTAGAACGCGGCCCGCTGATGGGGATTCTCCCCGTAGCGGAGGCCCTGGATCTTCTCGAACTGGAGCGTCAGGAGGGAGGGCATCTCCCCCGTCCCGACCGCGCCCTGCCGCTCGAGGTACGACGCGATCAAGGCGTCGTAGCGGCCCGTGTGGGCGAAGACCTTCCGCGCCAGCTCGTACCGCGCCGCCTCCGGCAGGTCCCCCGTCTTCTGGATCTCGGCCAGAACGCCCGCGTAGTCGCCCGGATCGACCAAAACGATCACGTCGCGGAAGTTCTTGGCCGCCGACCGGAGCATGGCGGGGCCGCCGATGTCGATGTTCTCGATCGCCTCGTCGAGCGTCGCGCCGGGCTTGGCGATCGCCGCCTCGAACGGGTAGAGGTTCACGGCGACGAGGTCGATCGGCTCGATTCCGTGCGCCGCCATCTGATCGCGGTGCGAAGGGTTGTCGCGTATTCCGAGGAGTCCCCCGTGGACTTTCGGATGGAGCGTCTTGACCCGTCCGTCCAGCATTTCGGGAAAGCCGGTCACGCTTTCGACATCCCGGACCTTCAGGCCCGCCTCGGAGAGCGCGCGGGCTGTCCCGCCCGTGGAGACGATCTCCCAACCCATGGCGGAAAGGCCGCGGGCCAGGTCAAGGATGCCGTGTTTGTCGGAAACGGAAAGAAGCGCGCGCCTGATCTTGTCTGCCATGAACCCCCCAGCGTGTCGGATATCCCCCAATCTCGTGAAAAGACGGAAAAGGCAGGGACGGAATTTTACTGAACGGGGGGAGGGGCCACAAGAGAATTCATCCTAACAACCGCGTTTATTCACCTGCTTTTTCCAGGATCATGCCTCTTTTCGGACGGAGAAGAAGCCGAGAGTGAATGAATGAAGGGGCGTATGGGCCGGCACGAGCACGCCGGACGAGTTCTCCATGGTCAGGGGGAAAGACGTCATCTCGGGAAACCCGATGTCGGGACCGGTTTCTGCGTGGACATCGTGGCCCGCCCAGTGCCCGGCGATGATATTGACGAACTCCTTGAGTCCTTCTTCGGGCATTTCGGGCGACAGTTCCTCGGGCCGAAGGCCGACCATCTGCCCGGCTATCCGCGCCGCAAGATCGCCCGGAACGAGAAAGAGAATCCATCCATCGGCCGAACCGGTCAGCCTGATCCGGCACCCCATCCCTTCGTAGCGGATCGCGTCCGCCCCCGCCCGCTCCCCCTGTCCGAATCGCACGGGTTGGGCCACGAAACGCACGATCTGCCGGGAAACGATTTCCAGGAGGGCATGAACCGCGGCGTGGTGCGGAACGTCCGGCGGCAAGGCCGGGAGGGAGGCCGCCTGGCTCATTTCCTCCGCCCAGAACTCCTCGAGGGCGCGGGAAAGCGCCTCCGTCGTCATGAACCCAAGACGGACGGCGGCCTCTCCCAGTTGGAGCCGGTTGGTTTTCTGCGCGGAAAGGATCTTGTGGACGGCCGATTCGTCGATCAGGCCCAGATAGCGCGCCGTCTCGCCGAACGGAAGGTCGATCCGCCGCTGGGCCTGGATCACGTGGCGGACCTCTTCCGGGGAGAGAAGGCCCATCTGGACGGCGAGCTCGCCGAAGCGGTGGTTCTGGGATTCCTGGAGGGAGACGGCCCGCGCCAACTGCTCCATCGTGAGGCATCCCTTTTCAATCAGAAACTGGCCGAAGAATCGAACCGCCACGCGGGCCCCCCCGAGATAGTCTCATCGACCGCTCCCCCTCCGGACTTGAGACCGCAATGGAGGGCCGCCTGTTTTTCTGGCAACGGACGGCCCCGCGGAGCACGGGAGGCGCGGGCTCAATCGGGAAGGCGGTCCGCCACGGCTTGTACTGCCTCCTTCGCGATCGATCGAAAGAACACAGGGACGGAGATCGGGCCGAACAAGCCGAAGATCGTGTGCTGGCCGATGCCCCTCCCCGTTCCTTCCCAGACCTTCTGGCCCGTGTCGGCCCGGAAGACGGCCGTCAGGAACGAGACCTCGGCCTCTCCCTCGGTCTTGAGGAAAAGGAGGCGGAGCTGGATGAGATGGGTCGCGCCCGCGAGAGCCGAAAGCTTCCGGGCGTCCTCCTCGGAAATCCCCTGGACGCCGGTTGAACGGCCGAGGATTTCCCTCGCCTCTTTCTCGGAAGGCCCCGCCTCCGCGGGATCGATCAGCTTCTCCGCGGGGATCAGCGTCCACCCCGGGCGGCGGCTTCGAATTTCTTCAACGAGAAGCTCCAGGCCGATGGACGCTCTCCGCTCGTTCCCCAGGTCCGAGAGCGCCGGCAGAACAACAACCCGAGCGCCGGGACCCAAGGCCTGCGGCGGCTCGGCGCGCATCCAGACGTCGCCGCTCTTCTGGATCGAGGGCCGGAGAGGCCCGGCGCACCCGGCGGCGAGAAGAAGCGCCGGGAGGAAGACCGCGGGGAGGACCTTAGCCGCGCGTCCTGGAAGGCGGAACGTGCCCCAGATCGGCCAGACTCGTGTACGCATCTCCCTCCCCAACGATAAGGTGATCGAGGACGGGGATGCCCAGGATCTCTCCCGTCTGGACGAGCCGTCTGGTGAGTTGAATATCGTCATGGCTCGGCGTCGGATCTCCGCTCGGATGGTTGTGGACGAACAGGACGGCCGCCGCGGACTCCCGGACAGCGGGAGAGAACGCCTCCCGCGGGTGGACGATCGACCCCGTCAGGCTCCCCTCGGAAACGGTGACGATCTTCTGCGCCCGGTTCCGCGCGTCGAGGAGAAGGCATTCGAACATCTCCTTCCGGGCGCCGACATAGCGGGGCCGCAAGTGCCGGAAGGCATCGCGGCTTGTCCGGAGAGGGGCGCTTCGCGTCTCTTCCTGGCCGTCGAACCGCCGGGCGATCTCCAAGGCGGCCTTGAGCTGGGCGGTCTTCGCGGGCCCCAGACCGGGGATGCCCTGAAGCTCGGCCAAGCCGGCCCGATCGAGGCCCCCGATCGACCCGACCCGGGAAAGGATCCCCCGCGCGAGGTCGAGGGCCGTCTCGCCGCCGGACCCCGTCCGGATGATGACGGCCAGCAGTTCGGCGTCCGAAAGAACGCGGGCCCCGTTCGCGAGCAACCGCTCCCGCGGCCGCTCCGACTCCGGCCACGAGCGTATCCCGTTTGTGGAAGAGGCCCTTTCCCGCGCCGCCATCGCTCCCTCCCTGGATTCTTTTAAATCCTAGCACACGGCGAAGGGCGCGACAATCTGGGAAAAAGGCGGCAGGATGTTTGACTCTCCTGGCGCGGCGCGCTATGATCATCCTCGATTACCGAGTTCTGGGCTTGTGGTGCGGTTGCGGCGGGTTTTCCTGTTCCTTCGCGTAACGGGGCAACACGTTGGGAGGTGACCAGATGCGCTGGCCAAGCGGAATCCCGAATCTCATCGCGGCCGTTTTCCTGACCGCCCTTCTCCCCTTCCTCTCCGCCTGCGCGCGGCCCGCGCCGGAATCCAAGGCCGGCGCCGCCGGCTACGTCGGCTCGAAGAAATGCGCCGAGTGCCACGACCGGATCTACAGCTCCTGGCAGGGAACGCTTCACGCCATGGCCTTCCAGGACGCGCGGAAGGACCCCCAGCTCATCCGCGGCGACTTCACCACGCCCAACGAGCTTCGCAACTTCAAGAAGGAAGACGTGGTCTTCGTCCACGGCGTCCAGTGGAAGCAGAGATACATCGACAAGAACTGGCGCATCCAGCAGGCCCAGTGGAACTTCGAGTCGAAACAATGGGGAAAATCGCCCACATTCGGCAAGGTCGAGAAGAGCGACTGGCGGAAAGAGTGCGCCCAGTGCCACGTCGTCGGCTTCAACCCGGAGGCGCTCACGTGGGTTGAGGACGGCGTCGGCTGTGAATCGTGCCACGGCCCCGGGGGGCGCCATGCGGCGGCCGACGGGGCGAAGCGGGCGGGAACGATCGTCAACCCGGCGAAGCTTCCGTTCGGCATTGCCGCGGCCGTCTGCGGCCAGTGCCACACCCGCGGCAAGAGCCCGGACGGCAAGTGGTCGCACCCCATCGGATTCAAGCCGGGCGATGACCTCGGCCCCCAGCACTTCACGATTGCCCCCAAGTCCGACGACAAGGCCTGGTGGCCGAGCGGAAACATGAGACAGCACCGCCAGCAGTACCCGGAGTGGCTGGAAAGCCGCCATATGAAGGGCGGCGTCTCCTGCTTCACCTGCCACGCGGTCCACGAGTCGCCGACCAAGTTCGCGACCCGCCTCTCGCCCAACAACCTCTGCCTCAACTGCCACGCAAACGTCAGCACGGACGCGGTCACGGGCCACGCGCCGATCGCCGGCGCGCCCCAGCACACCAACTGCGTCGGCTGTCACATGGCCGCCGTGGGAAAGAGCGCTGACACGGGGGACGAGCGGATCCACACCTTCAAGGTGCTGAAGCCGGAGGCCACGATCAAGCTGGGCGGAGGAGATCCGGCCAAACAGCCGAACGCCTGCAACGCCTGCCACTATCACAAGGACAGCAAGCCGGCCGACCTCCAGCGCGCGCTGGACGAAGGGAAGAAGCAACGGGCCCGGGGAAAAGGGTGACCCTGGGATAGGAGGAGACGGACACAATGAATCGCTCCGGCCGCTCCTTCCTTCTCGTCCTGGTCGTTCTCGTCCTGCTCGCCGCAACGGCGGGCGGCGGAGGGTTGTACTACGCCTCGCTCCCCTCCTTCTGCAATTCCTGCCACATCATGCAGACCCGGTACGTCTCATGGAAAAGGTCCAGCCACGGAGACAGGGTCAAGTGCATCACCTGTCACTCCGAGCCGGGACTGTGGGGAGAAATGAAGGCGCACATCGAGGGAACCCGGTACATCTACGCCCTGGTGACCGGAGAGCGGAGCGGTCCGATCCTCAAGGCCAAGGTCGGCAATCCGACCTGCCTCCAGTGCCACTCGGAAAGCGCGCTCGCGTCGCGGGACCGGGTGGAGCGGCGCCGCGTGGACCACGCGGCGCACGTTCGCGCGGACGTTTCCTGCGGCGCCTGCCACGGCAGTCTCGTCCACGGATCGCTCTCGGGCCGCGACCCGTTGCCGCCGCAGGCGCGGTGCGCCTCCTGCCACAAGCCGCTCGATCCGCGCCTGGCCTCGCCCGGGTAGCCCACCGCCTCGCGCATTGCTCTTGGTGCCTTCCCGGCCGTTGAACGTGATCGGCACCCCAGATGGATGATTTCGGATCTCGATGGCTGGCCTACGCTTCCCCTGTCAACGCTTCGTGTGCGGCCTCGCAACCGCCCGCGCATGACTCGGGGCCATGA
>CAKKSE010000223.1 GCA_919903025.1 Nitrospiria bacterium
CCTCGATGGGGGAGGGTCGGGGTGGGGGTGAGGGGGATGGCGGCTTCGACGCCGTGATCGGGAATCCCCCGTATGTGCGGCAGGAATCGCTTTCCGCCTTCAAGGACTATTTCACTACTCACTATGAAGCCTTTGATGCGGTTGCTGATCTTTACACCTGCTTCATGGAGCAGGGCGTCAAACTACTCCGTCAAGGCGGGCGTTTCAGCTTCATCGTCTCCAGTAGCTTTCTCCGCGCGACTTACGGCGAGTCGTTGCGGCGAGTCCTCAAGAAGCACGGGGCCGTGCTTCGAATTCTGGACTTCGGCGGGCTGCCGGTGTTCGAGAACGCCAAGGACACCTATGTCTGCATTCCACTCATTGCAAAAACCAAGCAACCGGCGCGCGTCGAAGTCTCACGCATCCCCTCGCTCAAAATCCGCGACCTTGACAATTACGCGACTGCCAACCACTACACCATTCCGCATCAGCGCCTTTCGCAGGAAGCGTGGGCGCTTAAGTCGGACGAAGAAGCTGCGGTTTTCGAAAAGGCGATGAAGGTTGGTAAGCCGCTTGGAGAATACGTCGGACGCAAGATGTTTTATGGTGTAAAAACGGGACTCAATGAGGCGTTCGAGATTACTGAGCCCCAGCGCGCGGCTATCCTTCAGGGCCGTCAGGAGAGCGAAGCGCTGATTAAGCCCTTCCTGGGTGGACAGGACATTCGCAGGTACCAAATCAAGGATGAAGGTCGCCACATGATCGTCATCCCCTCTGGCTGGACACGAACGGTGATGAAGGCGGACAAGAGCGCGGGGCAGTTCTCAGAGCGCGAGGCATGGGGTTGGTTCAGCCGCCAGCATCCAACGATCGCGAAGCATCTTGAGCCCTTCGGTGAAGCATGCCGGAAGCGGCAAGATCAGGGTGAGTATTGGTGGGAACTCCGTCCTTGCGACTATTACGAGTATTTCAACCGCCCAAAGATAATCTTCCCGGACATCTGCAAAGGACCGCGATTCTTCCTCGATCGGAGCGGCCTCTACCTCGCCAATACCGCTTATTGTCTAGGCATGGACGATCCGTACCTGCTAGGCGTCCTCAACAGCCGCCTGTTTTGGTTTGCGATCAGCAACATCAGCATCCCATTCGGCATCCGCGCAGGCCAATACCGGTACCGGCTAATTTACCAATACATGGAGAAGGTTCCTATCCGGGTCATTAACCCACACAACAAGGCTGACAAAACCACGCACGAAAAAATTATCTCGCATGTAGAGCACATGCTCGACCTCCGCAAGGGGCTGGCAGAGGCTACAAACCCAAACGACAAGACCCGGCTTCAGCCCCAGATTGACACGACCGACCGCCAGATCGACCGGCTGGTCTACGAGCTTTATGAACTCACGGACGAGGAGATTGCGATCGTCGAGGGAGGGGTTGAAACCGGGGAGCGGGAATGGGAGAATGAAGGCCATGAAGACGAAGGCTCACAAGGAAATAGACGTCGCCGAGCTGAACGCCAGGCTGAGGCGGTGGCGGGAACGGCACAACACCCCGGAGAAGCTGGCGGAGGCTCACCGGAAAGTGGCCCTGGAAAGAGTGGCCGAGTCGATGGCGTTCGAGAACCAGCCGGTCAGTATCGAACGCCTGAAGACGCTCCTGAAGACCCGGCCGAAGACGCCGAGCGCTTAGGATCAACGCGCTATTTCGAGACGCCCGAGGGTGCCCTCTCCTACGCGGAGATCTCGGAGCGGCTGGCTCTTTCACTTGCCGATATTCTGGGGGAAATCGTCAAGGCTCCCCCTGTGGCCCTTGAGATCACTCCGGAATGGATCTGCCTCCATCACAGGAAGCTGGCGGGGGGGCTCTTCCCGGATTGGGCCGGGCGGTATCGCGACGTCAATGTGCAGGTCGGATCTCACATCCCCCCGCCATTCTACGAGGTCCCCGTCCTTGTCCGCGTCTTCTGCGATGATCTCGGCGAAAGGCTGAAGCACGTGCGGCCTGACGAAGCAGATGTTCGCTCCTTGGCCGAGCTTTTAGCCTGGGCTGACTGGCGCTTCCAGTGGATTCACCCGTTCAAGGACTTCAACGGCCGGATCGGACGGGTTCTGTTGGCCGCCATTCTTTACAAGGTTGTTTTGCCGCATGTTGAAACCGCACCCCAAGCGCCCGAATCCCGCAATGAATACCTGGCGGCGCTTAGGGCAGCCGATAGTGGTTCCCTTGGCTTGATGGCAGACCTGTGGACCAGGAGGATTGCAGAAATAATAGAGTGAAGAAGACTTGGCATAAAATGTAGACTGCCGAAGGAAAGAGGAGGGCAAAGTGGAAGACCCAGCTTCATGTGATGTTGAGAAGAGGAAGGAATACATCGAAGAGAGAAAATCGCTCATCGATGCTGAGCGTGAAGCAGCAAGGAGCTTCGACAAGGCCATGATCACCCTTTCGTCAGGGGGGCTGGCTCTTTCCATAGCATTTGTTGGGCAGGCTTCGCCGACAGGGGTTGAGCTAGGTTATTTTCTTTTCGCCAGTTGGATCTTCTTTTCGTTGGCTTTGTTGACGATCACCGCTTCCTTCCTTATGAGCCAGTCCGCCTTGCGAGCGCAACGAGAGATAATAGACCAAGAATACAGTCAGAAATGTTCAGATAACGGTTCTGGAAGGAAGAACCGGTATGCCACATATACTGGCTGTCTGAACTGGCTTGCGATTGGTTTCTTTGCCCTTGGAGTTCTTTCGTTGGTTACTTTTACCATCCGTAACTTCGGCACGTAGGAGGGCCATATGGGCAAGAAGACAACTGGTACTAGGGGGTTTGTTCCCCCGAAGCCTCCAGCTCCCAAGCTTCCTTCAAGTCCGAACAAAGGGAGTGGGCAGCAACAGGGCCATCCGAACACCAGCAAAAGGCCAAGCAGTTGAGGGTCTGTGGCAACCTATGACCTCTGCCATCGAGATGATGGTAGCCAGCATAAGGATTTACGACTCTGCGAAACTAGCTTCGGCTTGGGGCTGGCCATGCGCCACGAGGCCGCCTTGTTGCGGCGCTCTGAAGCCCGCCGAGGCGCAGGACGCGCCTGGCTCTCCCGAAAAAGCCCGATTTTCTTGTTGCAATTATGCATTTTGAATGCATAATTGCATGAGAAGGGGGCGGACGTGGCGGAACGTTTCCTCAGGCGAACGCTGGAGGCGGTCCTGGTGCGAGCGGCTGGGGAGTTTCCAGCCGTCGTGCTCACGGGGCCGCGTCAGAGCGGGAAGACGACTCTCCTCAAACGCCTGTTCGGCGGTACGCATGGCTATGTCTCGCTTGAGCCCCCGGATGTCCGCGCGGCGGCATCGGCCGATCCGCGGGGATTCCTAGACCTGCACCCTCCGCCCGTCATCTTCGACGAGGTCCAATACGCCGCGGACCTCCTGCCCTACATCAAGGAGCGGATCGACGCCCGCCGCGGGCGCCGCGGGCAGTATCTTCTGACGGGTTCGCAGAACCTGCTCGTCATCGAACGCGTCTCCGAGTCGCTCGCCGGACGGGCGGCGGTTCTCCGGCTCCTGCCGCTTTCCCGGCGGGAGATCTCCGGAACGCCGGAAATGCCTCTTCCCTGGGAGGCCGGGCTCACGGGTGCGCGCCGGTCCGGGGCGGCCGGGGCCAAGACGCGGCCCGCCGGACGGATCGTCCGCCGGATCCCCGCTCCTCCGGCCTTCTGGCGGAGCCTCGTGCGGGGAGGATATCCAGAGATCGCCGTCGAGACGCGCCGCGACTCCTCGCTCTGGCACGCGAGCTACATCCAGACGTACATCGAGCGCGACGTCCGGTCCATTCGGCAGGTCGTAGACCTGACGCTCTTCCAGGGCTTCCTCCGGATGCTCGCGGCCAGAAGCGGACAGCTCCTCAATCTGACGGAGGTGGCGCGGGACCTCGGCGTCGCCGTCAACACGGCGAAGGCGTGGCTGTCGGTCCTGGAGGCCACGTTCCAGGTGTTCGTGCTCCGTCCGTATTTTGCGAACGTGGGCAAGCGCCTGGTCAAAACGCCGAAGGTGTACATGACCGACGCGGGGACGCTCTGCCAGCTTGTCGGGCTCAAGGACCCGGCGCACGCGGCCTCCGGCCCAATGGGAGGGGCGCTCTTCGAGACCGTGGTTCTCATGGAGATCGTCAAGACGCTGTCGGCCCGCGGGGAGGAGCCGCGCGTCTACTTCTGGCGAACTTCGGCGGGAGTGGAAGCGGATATCGTTGTTGAGGCCGGGGGGTTGCTCGTTCCGATCGAGGTCAAGCTCTCCGCAACGCCCAGGCCCGCGATGGCCGAGAACATCAAGGCTTTCCGGAAGGACCTGGGATCGAGGGCCGCCCCCGGCTACGTTGTCCACCCCGGCGATGTCCGACTGCCCCTCGCGCCGGGCGTGACCACGCTTCCATTCGGAGAGCTCTGAGAGACGCCGGACGGTCCGGCTCTCCCGCGATTCACTGACAGCGTTCAGCGTTCAGCACTCGGCGTTCAGCAATACAGGAAACTCGATTTTGTTCTAGCTGATTGCTGACCGCTGACAGCTTTCCTTTTTCACCGTTTCACCCATTCACCGATTCGCCGATCCGTCGTTCCCCGCCTCAACCCTTGCCTCCCTCGGAACGCTGTGATACCGTCCGGCCATGGCGACTGTG
>CAKKSE010000224.1 GCA_919903025.1 Nitrospiria bacterium
GGAACGTCGTCCCCGTCTACCGGGAACTCCTGGCGGACACGGAGACGCCCGTCTCCGCGTACATGAAGGTTGCGCGGGGGCCGAACTCTTTCCTGCTCGAAAGCATCGAGGGCGGAGAGCGGTGGGCGCGGTATTCTTTCATCGGGTGCGATCCGGGAATGGTCATCGAGGGGAAGGGAAAGTCGGTCACGATCCGGACGGCCGCCGGTCCGGAGCGGTTCCGGTTTCAGCGCGATCCGCTGGAGGTCGTCGAGGCCGTCATAGGCCGGTACAAGGCCGTGGAGGACGCTTCTCTCCCGAGGTTCTCGGGCGGGTTCGTGGGGGCGCTCGGGTACGACCTGGCCCACCGGTTCGAGCGGATAAAAGAAAGACGGAAGCCGGCGCCGGACGTTCCGGACCTTCTGCTCATGCGGGCGGACAACCTTCTGATCTTCGACAACGTGAAGCACACGATGAAGATCGTGGCAAACGCGTTCGTGGAGAAGGACGCCGACTCAGCCTATGATGAGGCCGCGGCGCGGATTGAGCGGATCGCGGCACGCCTCTCGAAGGCGCTTCCGCGCAGGTTAGGATCGGCGGGCTTGGTCTCTTCCGCCCTGCCCCCTCACCCTGCCCTCTCCCCCGCCGCGGGGGAGAGGGGAAAAAAAGAGACGCTTCCACATCCCCTCTTCCTCTCCGCGGGGGAGAGGGAAAAGAAAGAGAGCGCTCCGCCGCATCTCCTCTCCACCGTTGCTGGGGAGAGGAGCAGCGATGTCCCTCGCTCGAACATGACGCGGGATGAATACCGGGCGATGGTTCTCCGGGCAAAGGAGTACATCCGCGCGGGGGACATCTTCCAGGTGGTTCCTTCCCAGCGGTTCGAGAAGGAGACGGCGGCCGATCCGTTCGATCTGTACCGCGCTCTCCGCGTGATCAACCCTTCTCCTTACATGTATTTCCTCCGAGCCGGACGGACGACGCTCGTCGGCTCCTCTCCGGAGATCCTTGTCCGCCTGGAGGATGGAAGAATCACGCTCCGTCCGATTGCCGGAACCCGGCGGCGCGGGAAGACTCCAGAGGAGGATGCGGCCCTCGAACGGGAGCTGTTGGCCGATCCCAAGGAGCGGGCCGAGCACGTGATGCTCGTGGATCTGGGACGAAACGACGTCGGCCGGGTCGCCGAGACCGGGAGCGTCCGGGTCTCGGACTTCATGACGGTGGAGAGGTACTCCCACGTGATGCACATCGTTTCGAACGTGGAGGGCGCGCTCCAGGCCGGAAGGACGGCGGCGGACGTCCTCCGGGCGACGTTCCCGGCCGGGACGGTCTCGGGCGCGCCCAAGATCCGGGCCATGGAGATCATCGAGGAATTGGAACCGACGCGGCGCGGATTCTACGCGGGCGCCGTGGGGTACTTCGGCTTCTCCGGGAACATGGACATGGCGATCACGATCCGGACGGCGGTCTGCCAGGAAATGAAGTCGAAGGTCGAAGGTCAAAAGTTGAAGGCCGAAGGCCAAAGGTCGAAGGCGGAAAGGACAAGGAGGATCTACGTCCAGGCCGGGGGCGGGATCGTGGCCGATTCCGACCCGGATGCCGAGTTCGCAGAGACGGAGAACAAGGCCAGGGCGGTGCTTCGGGCGCTGGAGGCGGCGGAAAGGGGTTTGGGCTAGCAGGTGTTTAGAAAAAAGCCCAATTGGTCCCAGAAGCCGTCATTCCCGCGAAAGCGGGAATCCAAAAGTTATTGAATTCACAAGCACTGGATTCCCGATAAGAACCTCGGGAATGACGGAAAAAGAGTTTTTCAACAGCCTGTTAG
>CAKKSE010000225.1 GCA_919903025.1 Nitrospiria bacterium
CTCACGTACGAGGACTACGTTCTCTTTCCCGAGGACGGAAAGCGCCATGAGATCATCGATGGAGACCACTACGTGACCCCTGCCCCGAACGTCAAGCATCAGCGGGTTTCATTCAATCTGAGCAAACTGTTCGCGGTCTACCTGGGCAAGACCCGCGTGGGTCTGGCTCTCAGCGCTCCTTGCGACGTCGTTCTTTCGGACAGGGATGTCGTCCAGCCCGACCTTCTCTTCGTCTCCAAGGCCCGCGCCGCGATCGTTACGGAGAAGAACATCCAGGGACCGCCCGACCTCGTCGTGGAAATCGTCTCCGAGACCACCAGAAAGACGGATGAGGTTCTAAAACGGCATCTCTACGAGCGGCACGGTGTCCAGGAGTATTGGATCGTGGATCCCGAGATCGAGGCGGTGAAGGTCTACAGGGTGACGGAGAACGGATACGTCCGGGCGGCCGATCTCACCCGAGAGGCCGGCGAGAGCATTGCGAGCCCTCTCCTTCCCGGGCTCGATGTTCCCCTTGCTGAGCTGTTCGCTGATTAGCCGTTTCCTGCGGAAGCGTGTGTTGGAATTCAGCACAACCAGCCTGGGTTCGGCACGGCATGCGATGGCCCGGGATCCACTTGCCGACGGAGAGACAGCTATGGGGTGCGCTGTTTTATGCTAAAGCAAGTCGGGCCGAAATTGAACAAGCACAAGCACTTACGGGCAAGCCACTCCCTGAAATATCAACAAGTTTGGCCTTTTGGCGCGGTTTCCTAAACCGTAGGTCGCCGGTTCGATTCCGGCCGTCGGCTCCACTTCCTTTCGTCCCTCCCCGTCCGCCCCCATCCGCCGCTTTCGCCGAGCGGCGACCGGCCGAGTCGCCTCCCAAGAACAAGACGGAACCCTCGTTTTTTCCTCAACTTGCCCGAAGAACGGTCCGATAAGAACGGTAGACGGCTCTGTCAGAACAGATGGCGCTCGACGAAGTGCGCCCGCTCGTGGATTCTGGCGAGTGGCGGCCGGGGAGAGATTGTGCCAAAGGAAAAAGGGCGGATCCTGGTTGTCGATGACGAGCCCGCCATTCGGGACATCCTTGTCACGTCCCTGTCCATGGAGGGGCATTCGTGCGTCTCCGCGGAGGATGGACGGGTTGCCCTGGGCTTGCTGTCGGCGGGCTCGTTTGACCTGGTTATCACCGACATCAAGATGCCGGTGATGGACGGGCTGTCTCTCCTCAGGCGCCTCGTCGCGGACTTCCCGGATACCGCCATCCTCATGGCCACGTCCGTCGCGGACGTCGGCATCGCGATCGAAGCCCTGACGGCCGGGGCTTACGACTACGTCATCAAACCGTTCAACCTGAAGCGTCTGTTCGTCAGCGCCGAGCGCGCGCTCGAGAGACGGCGCCTGATCCTGGAGAACCGGCGGTATCTGGCCTATCTCGAGGGCCGGATCGACGAGCAGGTCGATTCGATCCGCCGGCTCTACAACGCCGAGCAGGAAAGGACGCGGGAGCTTCAGCTCGCCCTGGGGGAGATCCAGTCCACCTACTCCTCGACGCTCGACGCGCTGCTGAACGCCCTCGATTTCCGGGACAACGAGACCCAGGGGCACGCCCGCCGCGTGGTGGAATACACGATGACGATCGCCCGGGAGATGGGCCTGGAAGGGGAGATACTCAAGACGATCGAGATGGGCGCTCTTCTCCACGACATCGGCAAGATCGGAATTCCCGACGCCATTCTCCGGAAGCCGGGGAAGCTCACCGAGCAGGAATGGACGGAAATGCGCCGGCACGTGGAATACGGGTACAATATGGTCAAGGATATCCGGTTTCTCCGCGAACCGGCCGTGATCGTCCTTCACCACCAGGAGCGATTTGACGGAACGGGCTATCCGGGATCGCTCTCCGGGGACCACATCCACATCGGCGCCCGGATATTCGCGGTCGCGGACACCTACGACGCCATGACGTCCGATCGCCCTTACCGCCGCGCCCTGACGTACGAGGACGCCCGGGAAGAGATCATCCGCTTCTCGAGCAGTCAATTCGATCCCAGCGTCGTTGAGGCCTTCCTCCAACTGCCCCGGGGAATGTTGTTCGACATCCGGTCCACGGTCGACGAGATCTTCCGGCGGAAGGAGGCGGACCGCCTGACGTTCCCGTCGGTCTGTTCCCTTCCATCCAGCGTCGGGCTCTCCCCTTCCCGCTAAGCCGCCGAACTCGTTGCGCCTCTCTCCCGCCTCGTGATATAAGGGCATCCTTCCCAACCGGAGGGTCCGCCTCATGGCCTGGATGCGCCGAATCGTCTCCGTGTTCATTGTCCCGGCGTTTCTGCTGTCCCTCGCGTCTTGCGCCAAGGACAGCTCGCCGACTTCCAGCTCAACGGACGCCAAACAGCTGATCAGGGACCTGAACGCCTTTAAGAACGACAACAGGACGATCCGGTTCAAGGACATGCCGATCAAGGTGTACGTCGACGGGCCTTCTTCGTGGAAGGACGACGTCAAGAAATGGGAGGAGTGGTCCGGCGGCGCGATCCGGTTCGAGTTCGTCGACTCCGATCCCGATGTGGGGATCAGGCTCAAGAACGGGATCCAACAGCCGCTCGTGTGCGGCGTGACGTACGAGCCCAAATGGGACAACGGCGAAATCCGGAAAGCGGACGTCGAGATGGACCTGACGAGCTACACGCCCCTTTGCAAGCAGACGGTCGCGCATGAGACCGGCCATGCCCTGGGAATCCTGGGGCACACGAAGAACGGCGGGCTGATGGACGGGGACGGGGGCGACGGCAAGATGCGGGATGAGGTCAAGGAGATGATGCGGATCCTCTATTCGAATCCGCCGAACACGTCCGTGGACAAACTGTAGCCAAGAGGCGAAGGGCATGTCCTGCGTCTTGTGCGACGAGCGGACGAGAAAGGCGAAGCGGACCTACGACGATTCCATTTGCTTCGTCGGCCGGTGTCCGGGCTGCGGCGACCCCGTTGTCGTCTGGAGGCGCCACGGCCGCGCCCCGACCGATTGGGAGAAGGACCATATGAAGGCAAAACTTCTCCTCTATGCCGGAGGGAAGGAGTTCAATCTTATGAGCGGCGAGGTCGACGCGGACGCGAAGGAGTTCTCCGGTCACTGGCACGCCCACTTGAGGAGGGGCGGCGGCCCCGCGGCCGGCAGTTAGGCCGATGGGCGGCTGGGCGGTCAAGAGAAACACCAAATGCCGAACGGCCCATCGGACCCATCGACCAAACCACCCGACAACCTGACATCGCCCCCGTAGCTCAGTAGGATAGAGCGGCGGTTTCCTAAACCGTAGGTCGTGCGTTCGAATCGCGCCGGGGGCACCAAGAAATACAATCAACTGGTGGCGGTGCGTGGGATCGAACCACGGACACGGGGCTTATGAAACCCCTGCTCTACCAACTGAGCTACACCGCCTCTGGGAGAGGGGTCAATTGATACGGAGATTCGGACATTCTGTCAAGGGGAAAAGCCCGGTCTTTCCCGTCCAACCCTCCGTTTGTATTTGACTTTTTACCGGCCTTCCCTGAGACTTAGCCTACCTATCGGTCTATCTGCCTGGTTGGGCCGCCCTTGAGGTCGGCGCCGGAGACCGCCTGACCGTTCCGATCGGCCGGCTTCCGTTGGGCGTCCAGGCTCATCTTCTTCAAGGAGGGATCGGGATGTCTGCACTCCTCGGGGCTCCGTTCGAGTCGTACGGTGACGCTTTCTCGGTCTCGGATGCAGGCATGGTCCGCATCCTGGATCGGGCAAAGCTCCGTGAACGGGCCATCTACGGATTGGTCACTGCGGCCGTTTTCGAGGCCGATCCGGCGAGGCGGAGCGCCGTTCGGTGGGTCATCCGCGCTCTCGCGCAGGAATCGGGGATCGTTCCCGCGTCGATCCAGTCCCTGTACGAAGCGATGGGCCGGGGGGAGGTCTCCGGGTTCACCGTGCCGGCCGTCAACATCCGCGGCCTCACCTACGACAGCACGAGGGCCGTTTTCCGGGCGATGACGGCCGGGAGCGTCGGACCGGTCATCTTCGAGATCGCGAAATCGGAGATCGGCTATACCGAACAGCGGCCGGACGAATACGCCGTCGTCATCCTGGCGGCGGCGATCCGGGAGGGATACACGGGGCCGGTTTTCATTCAGGGAGATCACTTCCAGATCAACGCGAAGAAGTTCGGGGCGGACCCGGCGGGCGAAGTGAGCACACTCAAGGCGATTGCCCGCGAGGCGGTGGAAGCGGGCTTCTACAATATCGACATCGACGCGTCGACCGTCGTCGATCTGTCGAAGGGGACGATCGAGGAACAGCAGTTCAACAACTCGCACATCACGGCCGAGATGACGAAGTTCATCCGGGGGCTTGAGCCCAAGGGCGTGACGGTTTCGATCGGGGGAGAGATCGGCGAGGTGGGGGGCAAGAACAGCACGGTGGAGGAGCTGTCGGCCTTCATGGACGTCTACCGCCGCGAGCTCGGCGCGGGAATCAAGGGCATCAGCAAGATCTCCGTCCAGACGGGGACTTCTCACGGCGGGGTCGTCCTGCCGGATGGAACCGTGGCCAAGGTCAAGCTCGACTTCGGCACCCTCGAGAGCCTGTCGAAAGCGGCGCGCGAGAAATACGGTCTCTCCGGCGCCGTCCAGCACGGGGCGTCCACTCTGCCGGACGATGCGTTCGGCCGGTTCCCGGAGACGGGGACAAGCGAGGTCCATCTGGCGACGGGCTTCCAGAACATGATTTACGAACATCCCAGGTTCCCGGCGGCGCTCAAGGAAAAGGCTTACGACTGGTGCCGGGCGAACTGCGCGAGCGAGCGGAAGCAAGGGGAGACGGAGGAGCAGTTCCTCTACAAGGCCCGCAAGAAGACCTTCGGGCCGTTCAAGAAGGAGATGTGGGACCTGCCCGCGGAGATCCGCGGCGCGATCGGGGCCGATCTGGAGGCGAAGTTCCGCTTCCTGTTCGACAAGCTCCGCGTCGTGGGGACGCGCGATGTCGTCGGTCGGATCGTGAAGCCGGTCTCCGCGCCTCTGTCCCGGCCCACCGGGGAGGCGAAAGGCGGCGTGGCCATCGGACGCGACGAGCCGGGGGAGTAGCGTGGACAAGTTTCGGCGAACGGCGTGGGAATGGACGAAGACGCTGGGGCTGGCGCTTCTCATCTCGATGGCCGTCCGGACGGCCATCGTCGAGGGGTATTGGATCCCTTCCGGGTCGATGGAACCGACGCTCGCCGTGGGCGATCGTATCCTGGCGAGCAAGCTCTCATACCGCTTTGCCGAGCCATCCCGCGGCGATATCGTCATCTTTGCGCCGCCTCCCAACGTTCCGCTCTCCGGCCCGCATGTCGTAAAGCGCGTCGTGGCCGTGGAGGGAGACATCGTGGAGGTGCGGCAGGGTCGGCTCTACGTGAACGGCAGGCCGCAGGAGGAACGGTATCTCAAGGAGCTCCCGCGGTACGACCTGCCGTCCGTCCGGGTTCCGTCCGGCATGCTCTTCGTTCTGGGAGACAACCGGAACAATTCCTTCGACAGCCACGCCTGGGGGTTCCTGCCGCGCGAGAACGTAGAGGCGAAAGCGTTCGCGCGGTACTGGCCGGTGGGACGGGTGGGGAAGGTGGAATAGGAAAGACAGGAAGAACATTGAAAATTGTAAATTGTAAATTGGAAATCGAAAGACTGAACGCTGAACGCTGAACGCTGAACGCAATCCGGTCCTGCTTCATTGGCAGGATGCAGTGGTTTCCGTGGAGGTCGTGCGGATGGCGAACAAGACCGTAACGATCACCGACAACTCGACGGGAAAGTCCGTCGAGCTTCCCGTTCTCGACGGAACGATCGGCCCGTCCGTCATCGATATACGGAAGCTCTATCCCGCCCTGGGATACCTGACGTACGATTCCGGCTTCCAGTCGACCGCGTCGTGCGAGAGCCGGATCACCTTCATCGACGGGGACGAGGGGGTCCTCCTCTACCGAGGCTACCCGATCGAGCAGCTCGCGGAGAAGAGCTCGTACCTGGAGGTCTGCTATCTCCTCCTGTACGGAGATCTCCCGACCGCCGCCCGGATGGAGGAGTTCAAGAAGAACATCCTCCACCATACGATGGTCCACGAGGGGCTTCGCGACTTCTACCAGGGGTTCCGGCGGGACGCGCATCCGATGGCGATCATGGTCGGCGTCGTCGGCGCGTTGTCTTCCTTCTACCACGATTCGCTCGACATCCATAATCCCCGCCACCGGGAGATCTCGGCCCACCGGCTGATCGCGAAGATGCCGACGATCGCGGCCAATTCGTACAAGTACTCGATCGGCCAGCCCTTCTTCTATCCGGACAACTCGCTCGGTCTCACGGAGAATTTTCTGCGGATGATGTTCGCGACGCCGTGCGAGCCGTACGAGATCAGCCCGACGTTGGCGAGGGCGATGGACATCATCTTCATCCTCCACGCCGATCACGAGCAGAATGCCTCGACCTCCACGGTCCGCCTGGCGGGCTCCTCGCTGGCGAACCCGTTCGCGGCCGTCTCGGCGGGGATCGGCGCCCTCTGGGGGCCGGCCCACGGCGGGGCGAATGAAGAAGTCATCCGGATGCTCGATCGGATCGGGGATCCGAAGCACATCCCCTCCGTGATCGCGAGGGCCAAGGACAAGAACGACACGTTCCGGCTCATGGGGTTCGGCCACCGCATCTACAAGAACTTCGATCCCCGGGCGCAAATCCTCCGCGACATGTGCCACCGGGTCCTCAAGGAGATCGGGGCGGAGAACGTTCCCCTGTTCGAGACGGCCCTCGAGCTGGAGCGGGTGGCGCTCAACGATCCGTACTTCGTCGAGCGGAAGCTCTATCCGAACGTCGACTTCTACTCGGGAATCATCCTCAAGTCGATCGGCATCCCGCTCAACATGTTCACCGTCATCTTCGCGATGGCGCGGACGGTGGGGTGGGTCGCCCAGTGGACCGAGATGATGGGCGAGCCCGACCGGCGGATCGGCCGTCCCCGCCAGCTCTACGTCGGGTCTTCCCGCCGCGACTACGTTTCGATCCGGGAACGATCGTAGCCTTTCCCTGTCCGTCCCGCTTCCGTGCTCTGTGCTCCTGTTGTCTTGGACTGTCGATTCCGGTAGGATAGCGGCGTTTTTCGGAGGAGAGATGGGGTACGAAGTCAAGCTGGAGGTCTTCGAGGGTCCGCTGGACCTCCTTCTTCATCTCATCAAGAAACACGAGATCGACATCTTCGACATTCCGATCGCGTTCATCACCCAGCAGTATCTCGAGTACGTTGACCTGATAAGGACGCTGAACCTGGATCTCGCCGGAGAGTTCCTGGTGATGGCGGCAACGCTCACGAAGGTGAAGTCGCAGATGCTCCTCCCCCCCGACGAGACGGCGATCGAGGGAGAGGACGACGCGGGGCAGGACCCGCGGGCGGAGCTGGTTCAGCGGCTGTTGGAGTACCAGCGGTACAAGGACGCGGCCGAGGTCCTGGAGAAGCGGCAGGAAGTCTGGCGCGACGTTTTTCCGCGCCGGGCGGAACCGCCGCCTCTTCCGCCGGCCCCGGAAGCCGATCTTCTGCCCGGCAGCGTCTCGCTCTTTGATCTCCTGGACTCCTTGCGGAAGGTGCTCGATCGCGTCCCCGATCAGGGGGTTCGCGAGATCACGCTTGAAAGGATCACCGTGAGAGAGAAGATCACGTATATTCTCAGCCGTCTGAAGGAGGCGGAGTCCCTGATATTCGAGGACCTTTTCGACCGGGAAAGGACGCGCCTGGGCGTGATCGTCACGTTTCTGGCTCTGCTGGAGCTGGTCCGCATCCGGGCGGTCCGGGTTGTCCAGGTGGCCCTTTTCGGGCCGATCCACGTCACACGCGCCGTTCCGGACGATCCGCCGGAGACCCTGCCGGCGAGCGAAGCCGCGGCATGACGCGAAGCGAGGTCAGGGCCATTCTGGAGGCGTTGCTCTTCGTTGCGCCGGAACCGCTCTCGATCGACCGAATGGCCGAGCTTTTCGACGGCGTGGACCGGGGAGAGGTTCGCGAGGCGTTGATGGAGGTGCGCGACGAGCTCGATGTCCGCGACAGTGGTCTCCTCGTCGTGGAGGTCGGCGGGGGCTGGCAGATGGTCACGCGCCCGCAGTACGCCCCCTGGGTCCGTCGTCTCCTATCGAAGACCCCCGCCCGGCTCTCGCGCGCGGGGCTCGAGACGCTCGCGATTGTTGCGTATCGACAGCCGATAACCCGCGCGGAGGTGGAGCAAATCCGGGGCGTTGACTGCGGCGGGGCGATCAAGACGCTCCTGGAGCGCCGACTCGTGCGGATGCTGGGCCGCATGGACGTGGCCGGACGGCCGATCATGTACGGGACGACCCCGGAGTTTCTCCAATACTTCGGCCTCAATGACCTGAGCCAGATGCCAAGCCTCAAGGAGTTCCAGGACATGGCGGACGCCGAGCTTCCCCTGGATCTTCCGTTCGAAACGGGGGAGAGGAAAGAAGGGTCCGATGCGGTTCCGCCGGTTGAGGAAGAGAGCGCCCCGGCTCCGGCGGCCCCGAACGACTGCGGCGATTCAGGTGGAAAGTGTGCCGGAGAAGCATGACCGCATTCTTGTCTCTCCGGCGCGATCGGTTCAAGTCCGCCGGATCGTTGTCGCCGTTATCGGCGGGATGCTCGTTCTTGGGATGCTTCTCTACATTGCGGCAGGCCTGGGGCGGCTCGACTATCTCTCGCGCATCCTGAGAGATCCGTTCGGCGCCGTCTCGATCACCCGACTGGCCCGCGAGCCGATTCCGGTCGACGTATCCTACGACCTCTCGGGCACGCTTGCGCCCGGGCAGACCTTCTACTCCTTGTCTCGGGGACTCGGCCTCACCGCGGGAGAGGTGAACGCGGCCGTTCAGGCGGCGAAGCCGGTCGATCTGACCCGTCTGGCCGCTGGGATGCCGTACCGCGCCATGATGGAACCTTCCGGCCGGGTCCAGCGTCTGGAGCTTAGGATCGGCGGTACGTGGGTCTCTCTGGCGTGGGAGGGGGGCCGTGTGGCTGTCACTGAGGCGGCCCGAAAGGAGGGCGAATGAGCGGGAGGAGAACCGCCGCGCGCTTGACCGGAGCCGCGGCGGCGTTTTGCGCGCTCGTTCTCGGTGGCGTTCCCTCATGGGCCGAGAGCGAAGGTTTGCCGCAAGAGGGTCTTCAGCATTCATCTTTCCGCGATCAGCGCCGGCCCGGTGAGATCCAGAGCGAGGAGACCCTCGCGGGCCGGGTCATTGAAGAGGCCATGGCTTTTCTGGACATCCCGTACCGCTTTGGAGGAACGACGGCGAGAGGGATCGATTGCTCCTCCCTGGTCCGGACGGCTTTCGACGCGGCGGGAGTTCTCCTCCCGCGAACGGCCCGCGAGATGTTCTTCTTCGGCCGATCCGTTGAGCCGCGCGATCTCCGCGCGGGAGACCTCGTTTTCTTCCGGACATACGCCCGGTTTCCGTCGCACGTGGGGATTTATCTGGGCGATCGGCAGTTCGTTCACGCGTCCCGGAAGAGCCGAAAAGTGCAGATCGACTCGCTCGACGCTCCGTATTTTTCGAAGCGCTACCTTGGCGGCAGGCGGCTCGACGGCCCGCCTGACGGGGGACGGTAGCGAGCCACGGATCATTCATGCAGAAGGACCTGGATCCCTTTTTGTGTTATATTCAACTGGTCTCTTGAATAGTTGAGGAATAAGCCCATGACATCAATGAACCGTGCGTTCAAAAACCAACTTTACGAACAGTTTGCCCGCATCGGGAAGGCCATTTCGAGCCCCAAGAGACTCGAGATTCTCGACCTCCTGGGCCAAGGCGAGCGGACAGTGGAAAGCCTTTCGAAAGAGGCATCCCAGAGCGTTGCGAACTGCTCTCGGCATCTCCAAGTGCTTCGACAGGCGAATCTGGTG
>CAKKSE010000226.1 GCA_919903025.1 Nitrospiria bacterium
CTCCCCCCTCAAGGGGGAGGGGTTCAAAGATTGCCCGTTTGGAGGGATGAAGATGAACTACAACGACACGGTCATGGATCACTTCACGAACCCCCGCAACGTGGGGGAGGTCCCGAACGCCGACGGCGTCGGGCAGGTCGGGAACCCGGCGTGCGGCGACATCATGAAGATCTCGCTTCGCGTCAAGGACGACCGGATCGAAGAGGTCAAGTTCAAGACGTTCGGCTGCGGCGCGGCGATCGCCAACTCGTCCATGATGACCGAGATGGTCAGGGGGAAGTCGGTGGGGGATGCCGCGGCCCTCAAGAACACGGACATCGCCGAGGCTCTCGGCGGACTCCCGCCGATCAAGATGCACTGTTCGAGCCTGGCGGCCGACGCCCTTCACGCGGCGATCGAAGACTACAAGAAAAAGAAGGCGGCCCAGGAGGTCTCGGCCGAGGCGGCCGCCGCATCCTGAGGGGTTCGCTTCGGCGGGGTCCATGAGCTTTTCAAGAAAACACCCCGCGCACTCTTTCACGTCATTCCCGCGGAAGCGGGAATCCAGCTTTCGTGGACTTTCCTGGATGCCCGCTTACGCGGGCATGACGGAAATGTCAAACGGAGCGACTTCTTAAGCGTCCTGTTTGGTTCCTGCCGGGGTTCAGTTCGGCGCCGTCCGTTGCCCGTCCAGGACCGATCTGGCCGTCCGCACGAGAGCGTCGGGCGTGAACGGTTTTTGGAGAAAGGCCGTTCCGGGATCCAGGACCCCGTGCCGGCTGATCGCGTCGTCCGTGTATCCCGACATGTACAAGATCTTCGTCCCGGGGCGCTGGACGGCAAGCCGTTCGGCCATATCGCGTCCGCTCATTCCGGGCATCACAACGTCCGAGACCACGAGGTGAATCGGCCCGGCGTGGCGGCCCGCGAGAGACAGCGCCTCCGCCCCGCCCCGCGCTTCGATGACGGTGTACCCCCTCTCGCGGAGCACCCGCACCCCGAACGCCCGGACGCCTGGATCGTCCTCCACGAGGAGGACCGTCTCCGTCCCGCTAAGTTCCCGGTCAGGCCCGCTCTTCGCGGCTGAGGCTTCGGCCGTCTCCTCGATCCGGGGCAGGAAAATCTTGAACGTCGTTCCCCGTTCCGGCAAGCTCTCGACGTCGATAGATCCATCGCTCTGTTTGACGATCCCATGCACCGTGGAAAGCCCCAGGCCCGTCCCCTTGCCCATTTCCTTCGTCGTGAAGAAAGGCTCGAAGATGTGCGACCGCGTCTCCTCGTCCATCCCGACCCCGGTATCGGAAACGGCCAGCATGACGTGCGGCCCCGGCGATGCGTCAATGTGCTCGCGGGCGTACTCCTCGGAGAGATCGACGTTCGCCGTCTCGATCGTGAGCCGCCCCCCCTCCGGCATGGCGTCGCGGGCGTTGACCGCCAGGTTCATGACCACCTGCTCGATCTGCCCCGGATCGGCCTTCACGTTCCCAAGATCCGGCGCCAGGATCGCGACGAGCTCGATGTCTTCTCCGATGAGCCGCCTCAGCATCTTGTCGGTCTCTGAAACGACCCTGTTCACGTTCAATACCTGCGGGGCGAGAATCTGCTTGCGGCTGAAGGCCAACAGCTGGCGCGTGAGCCCCGCCGCCCGCTCCCCCGCCTGCCTGATGGCCTCGAGCTCGGAGCGGATTGGGTCGCTGGCCGAGAGACGCTTGAGCAGAAACTCGCTGTATCCCGTGATGACGGTCAGCATGTTGTTGAAGTCGTGGGCCACGCCCCCGGCGAGCCTCCCCACCGCCTCCATCTTCTGCGACTGTCGGAGCTGGGCCTCGAGCTCCTTTTCGCGGGTGACGTCGAGCTTGATGGCGACGAAGTTCACGAGGCGGCCGTCGGCATCCCGGATCGGGGAAATAACGGTCTCTTCCTGGTAGAGCGTTCCGTCCTTGCGCCTGTTTACGAGGACGCCGGTCCACGGCTCTCCCTTGAGGAGCGTCCCCCACATCTTCTCGTAGAAGGCCCGGTCGTGCTTGCCGCTCTGCAGGACGCTCGGACGCTTGCCGAGCACTTCTTCGCGGCTGTAGCCGGTCTGCTGTTCGAACGCTCGGTTGACGTAGATGATCGTGGCGTCGGTTTTGGTGATGACGATCGGCTCGGCGGCCTGCTCGACGACGGCGATCATCACGTCGCGCTCGGCCTCGATCTTCTTCCGATCGCTCAGGTCGCGAATGATGACGAAATCGGCCGGGTTCCCCCGCCAGGTCGTGATGGACGCCGTGAACTCGACGGGAACGCTCCGGCCGTCTTTCCGGACCAGAACGGTTTCGTATTGTCGCGGGACCGTTTCTCCCGTCATCCGCCCGCGGAAGCGATCGAGGACCCTGTCCGCTTCGTCCGGATGGACGACGTCCTTGATGCGGAGATTGTACATCTCCTCGATGGAGTACCCCAGGACTTCGGCGGCGCGCTTGTTGGCGTAGTGGAGGACCTCCGAGGCGCCGATGACGACGATCCCGTCGATCGCGTTGTCGACGAGGGCCCGGAAGCATTGCTCGTTGTGGCCAAAGTCGCCCTGCATCCGCGTATTCCTCTCTTCGATGGGAGGTTGTTCCCGTTCCCGGGCAAGCCATCTTAGCCTACCACAAGCCCTCTTTTCGGCACAGGATGTTGTTGTCTAAAGAGGTCCTCCGTTCTACGAAGAGTCCCCGTAGGGCAGCACACTGTGCCTGCCCTCTGCTTTAGGCGGGTTCGGTGACCCGCCCTGCTTGCCCAGCCGCACGGCGGAGGATGGCCAGGAACGCCAGGAGTGGAGGTGTGGGATTCCGGCCCCGCGCCATCACGACCCACGCCGTCATTGGGACGGCGGCTCTCTCTCCGCCGAGCCGGGCGAGGCGTCTTCCCGCCGAGACGTACGCCGGAAGGAACGCCAGGCCGACGCCCTCTTCAACGCACCGGACCAGCCCTTCGATTCCCTCGCGGACCTGAATCCGGGCCGGCCGGATTCGCGTTTCTTCAAGGAACTTCGTGACCGGTCCCCGCCACCCCTGGTAGGCCGGCACGAGAAGCGTATTCTTCGCAAGAGCTTCGCCGATCCGCTCTTCAGTTTCAGCCTTCTTCCCCCGCTTCTTTGCCGCCCCGCCCCTGGCCGGCCCGTCGGCCGATCGCCCCATCAGGACCAGCGGGGCGCTGAAGAGCGGCTCGGAGAAGAGGGCGTCGGATGCGGCGGGGGCGTCGATCAGGGCGACGTCGCTCCCGCCAGTGACGAGCCGTTCTTCGATATTCTCGTGCGGCCCGCATCGGACGTCGATGTCCGGCAGGGCGCGAAGGAGCTCCCCCAGGCGGGCGGGGAGCCAGTAGTCGCGGAGAGGCGGAACGGCGCCGATCGCGAGGCGCGCCGTCCGCCCGCCGCTCCACTCCTGGATGGTCCGGACGGCGTCCGCGCCGAGGGTGAAGATCCTTTGCGCGTGGTCGAAGAGGAGCCGTCCGGCGTCCGTGAGGAGGATCGTTCTCCCTTTCCGGACGAACAGGTCCGTACCGAGATTCTCGGCGAGTGTCCGCACCTGGCGGGAGATCGAGGGCTGGCTCGTGCGGAGGGCGCGGGCGGCCGCCGAGACGCTCCCGAATCGGGCGACGTTGTAGAAGAGCCAGAGATGGTTGAAGTTGGGCTGTCGCTCCGTCTCGGCCGGCGTGGAATCGTCCACTTTCATTCCAGACCTCCTTGGCATGAATTGCATGCAAATTATATATTGGAAGTCTATGCATTCGCCAGGTATTGTATCGCCAGTAAAGACCGAAGGAGAGCCTGCTGTCATGCTGCCGCTTCCGCTCACGCGTTTCTCCCACGGCGCCGGCTGAGCCTGCAAGATCAGCCCGCAGGACCTGGTCCAGGTCCTCCGCTACCTTCCGCCCGTGACCGATCCGAGCGTCCTCGTGGGGCGCGGCCAGATGGACGACGCCGCCGTTTACCGCCTGACCGATGACCTCGCCGTCGTTCAGACCGTCGATTTCATCACGCCCGTTGTCGATGACCCGTACCGCTTCGGCAGGATCGCCGCCGCGAACGCCCTCTCGGATATCTACGCGATGGGAGCGAAGCCGCTCTTCGCCCTTAATCTCGTGGGATTTCCGGTGAAGACGCTCCCGATGGGCGTCCTGGGGGAGATCCTGAAGGGCGCGGCCCACAAGGCCGCGGAGGCGGGGATCCAGATCCTCGGCGGGCACTCGATCGAGGACTTCGAGCCGAAGTTTGGACTGTCGGTGACGGGAGTCGTCCATCCGGCCCGCGTTGTCCGCAACTCCACCGCCCGTCCGGGAGACCGGCTGATCCTCACGAAGCCGCTGGGACTCGGAGTCATCACGACGGCGGGGGATCGCGCCGGTCCGGAGGCCCTGGAACGGGCGGTGGCGACGATGGAAACGCTCAACTCAGCCGCGAGCGGCATCATGACGGAGGTCGGCGTTTCCGCGTGCACGGACGTGACGGGATACGGCCTCCTGGGGCACCTGTACGAAATGGTCACGGCGAGCGGCGTGGGCGCTGTTATCATGGCGGCGTCCGTTCCCATTCTCCCGGAGGCGGAAAGGCTCGCGTCCGAGGGAGTCGCGCCGGCCGGAAGCCACAACAACCTCGCCTATCTCGATGATCGGGTGGAGTGGGGGAGGGCCGCGACAAAGACCCGGAAGATTCTCCTTTCCGACGCCCAGACGTCGGGCGGGCTGTTGATCGCCGTGCCGGCCGCGAGGAGCCGAAAGCTGTTGAAGCGGCTCAATGAAGCGGGCGTGACCGAGGCTGTCGAGATCGGCGGGATCGTGGCCGACAAGTCGGCGATGATCAGGATTGTTTGAGGGTGAATCGGTGAATCACCCCCCCCCCACCTTCATCCTCCCCCTCAAGGGGGGAGGAGAAGAGCAGGCGTGCAAGGCTGAAGATTCCCTCCCCCTTGACGGGGGAGGGTTAGGGTGGGGGTGAGGGAGGCCAAAGGAGGGTTCGCCATGATCGAAGCGGGCATCAAGGGACTCCTCATGGGGACGGCGGCGGGGTTCGTCCTGCACAGGGCGGGCCTCACGCGCTACTCGCGGATCGCCGGGGCGCTCCTGCTCCAGGACCTCAAGGCGATCAAGTTCATGTTCGGCGCCCTGGCCGCGGCGATGCTGGCCTACGGCCTGGCCGCCGCGTGGAGCGTCCCCGTCACGCCCCGCGTGAACGCCTACGTGGGCCCGGCCCATCTCCTGGGCGGCGTTCTCTTCGGCGTGGGGATGGGAGCGGCGGGGTTCTGACCCGGCACCTGCGTGGCCCGGTGGGCCGCGGGGCGCTGGATCGTGACGGGCGGCGTGATCGGCCTCCTGGCGGGGACGTTCGCGTACGACCTTCTTTCCCCGGCGATGATGGCATGGGGGGTCTTCGCCCCTCCGCAAAGCGCGACGCTTCCTCTCGTCCTGGACGTTCCATTCGCCGCGGTCGCTCTTCCTCTCGGTGTCCTCCTGCTCATCATGATGGCTCTGGCCGACCGGCTCGATCCCGCCCGCGCGCGGGCTGAGGCGGGAGGCGTTCCCGAACCGCGTCTCTACGATCGGATCTTCCGGAAGGAGTGGGGGTGGGTTCCGGGCAGTGTGCTCTTCGGCGGCTTGGTCGTCCTGGCGACGGCGCAGGGGGAGTACCTGGGGATCGCAGGCGGGATCCCGTCGTTCCTGGCCCACGTCACGGCGCCTCTCGGCTACAAGTTCCAGACGGTCGGAGCGCTCTCCGATCACACGGCCTGGCGCGCGGCCCTCATCGTCGGCCTCGTTCCGGGCGCCTTGATCGCGGCCCGTCTGGCGCGCGTCTCCGCAACGTCAGCCGTGACGCCGATGTGGAGCGAGGTCATCGGGTCGTCGACGGCGAGGCGCGTCGCCGTGACGACGGGGGCGGGCTTCCTTCTCTCCTTCGGGGCGATGATCGGAGGCGGCTGCACGTCCGGCGCGTTCGTGGCCGGGTGGCCGACGCTCTCCGTCGGGAACTTCGCCATGGGGATGACCTTCTTCATGACGGCGATGGCGACGGCGTTCCTCGTGTACGGGCGGAAACGCGCGAGGTTCCACGAGATCCGCGCCGCAAGGAACATCTCCCTGGCCGACGATTGAGGGAAGAACGATGAACGCTCGATGGCACGTTTTCTACGGGCTTATGATCGCGGTTCTCCTGCTGGGCCTGATCGGCATGGGGAGGCAGGCTGGGGCAACCGCAAAGCCGCCCAAGGCCGAATTGGCCCCGGAGGAGGTCTTCGAGAGACTCACGGCCAATCCCCGCGCCCTCCAGGTGGTGGACATGAGAGGGAAAAAGGAATACGAAGAGGGGCGGGTGCCGGGGGCGCTGAGGCTTTCTCTCGAGACCGTCGAGAAAGTCGACCGGTACAAGGAGACGATCTTTGTCTCGGACGACGGGGATCGAAAGTCTTTCCGGGAGAAGAGGGAGCTGGTCCGCGTTGCGCGCAACCTGAGAGGGGGAATGGTCGCGTGGACGCTTGCCCGTCTTCCCCAGGACACGGGCCCGTACGATCCGTTGAAGGCGGGCCTGATCCGCCCCGGCTGACTGTAAGGGAACGCCCGGTCGGGCGTCGGTGAATGGGGGAATGGGTGATAAGGGAAGCTTTCAGCGATCAGCACTCAGCGTTCAGCAAGAACGAAATGCGGAGTTCTTCTCTCCTGAAAGCTGATTGCTGAAAGCTGACGGCTGAGAGCTATCAGTGAATCGGTGAATAGGCAGATCCCCCTCTCCCTTTGGGAGAGGGATGGGGTGAGGGAGTGCCTGGGGAGGAATGGGTGAATCGGCAAACCGGGG
>CAKKSE010000227.1 GCA_919903025.1 Nitrospiria bacterium
AAACACCACGACATGACAATAGGTTAACACGCCGTGTACAGATCGGGAAAGTGTTTTCACATTTGTCCATTCGGTTGCGCGGCGCTGCTGCGGCTCTCAACGACCAGGACATCCTCGCATCGCGGTGGGTAGGTGACCGCCTGTCCACGGCGATACCGCACAAGCCCGCGCAGGTGGCGGCGCGCCTGGCTGCGGAAGTACAGCGTCGGGACGAGTTTTTTGGGTCTTCGCCCATTCGTGATCATCTCCGACGAGGCGTGAAAAGTTGAGAGCGCATCCGTCTGACCGGTACTTCTTCGGGTTGCTGAGACTCGAAGGAGGCGACCAAACGGATGCTGGCCGAGAATTTGCTCATCAAGTTGCTGGGGACGCAAGGGTGGACGGTGGCGTCGTGGGACATCGACGAGGCGACGCGGACGGTGACGATTCGCGTCGAGCCGGGGCGACGCTGGGGCTTCTGCTCGGGCTGCGGCGCGGCGAGCAAGCACCTGCGGGGGACGGTGAAGCGCCGACGCTGGAAACACCTTCGGCTGGGGCGCTACGCGTCGGTCGTCGAGAGCCCGCTGCGACGCGTGGACTGCCGGCGGTGCGGCCTGCGGGTGGAGGCGGTGCCGTGGGCGCGTCCCGGCTCGCGCTTCAGCCGCGAGTTGGAGGACGGGATGCTGGCGATGGCGCGCGAGGCCTCGTTCCTTGCCGTGGCGCACCACTTCGAGGTCGGCTGGAAGGTCGTGGCAGCGATGGTCGCGCGGCTGATCCGCTGGTACAGCGAGCGCCCGCGTCGTCGAGCGCTGCGCGTGATCGGCGTCGACGAAGTGAGCTACGGGAAGGGCCAGCAGAAGTACCTGACGGTCGTCTGGGACCACGAGGCCGGCGAGGTCGTCTGGGTCGGCCAGGGCCGCGACCAAGCGACGCTGGAGCGGTTCTACGCGCAGCTCGGCCGCCGCCGCTGCGCCAAGCTGCGTGTGGTCACGATGGACATGTACCAGGGCTACATCCAGGCGACGCGCGCGGCGGCCGGGCAAGCCACGATCGTCTTCGATCGGTTCCACATCGAGCGGCACCTGACGCGCGCCATCGACGAGATCCGCAAGCAGGAGTTCTTCCGACGGGGCGAGCACGGCCGCAGACTGCTGCGCGGCAAGAGGTGGCTCCTGATGCGCAAGCACCGACGGGTCCACTGGCGGCGGCGCACGCCGCTCTACGACCTGCTGATTCTCAACCACCGCCTCTGCAGGGCCTACGTCGCGAAGGAGGCGTTCGAGCACTTCTGGACGTACCGCTCGCGGGAAGGCGCGCTGGCCTTCCTGCACCGGTGGCGCGAACTGCTCAAGTGGCAACGCCTCGAACCGCTGCAGCGCTTCACGCGGATGATCTTCACACACCTCGACGGCGTGCTCGCCTGGGCCACCGAGCGCATGACCAACGCCGCGCTGGAGGGGAACAATGCGCGCATCCGAAGCCTCAGTCATCGCGGCCACGGCTTTCGCAACGTCGCCAACCTCATCGAGCGCGTCTATCACTGCTTCACCCCGGCCTCGATGCCGTGGATCCCTCACGCTCGACGGGAATGATCACGATCGGGCGAAGAGCG
>CAKKSE010000228.1 GCA_919903025.1 Nitrospiria bacterium
CGTCCGGATGGCCGGCCGCGAAGACATCCCACGCCCCGTCGATCTCGTAGACCTGGATTGTTCTCAGCATCTGTAGACCTCAACACTCCACTTGACGGACATTGTTCGCGAAATTTGGGCCACGGGCCTCTAACTGGATGTTGAAAAAGTCCATCCATGGCTTTTTCAACCACGACCTGGACGAAGTGAATTCGTCCAGATCTCACAAATTGCTCGACTTTTCAAGTCTCGCAATTTGGCAATCCATCCATGGATTGCACTCGCAGGGTGTTTTTCAACACCCTGCTAAACTCGGCTCCTCACAGAGATGTGTGCACGATTTCCCGTGCTTTGCGTCTCCTCCCCCCCTTGCGGGGGAGGATAAAGGTGGGGGGTTACTCCGCGTACTCACGCCATTTCACCCCCACCCTGACCCTCCCCCATCAAGGGGGAGGGGAGTCTTCCGACTGAATCCTTCGCTGTACGAGAAATCAGGTTTTTGCAGAGCATCTTCACCTTCCCGCCGAAACCGGAACGGCAGTCGCTTGGTCGGCGTTCCGGCCGTTCCTCGCCGCGTGCCACTCCGTAAGGACGTTCGCGATCCGGACGCCAGCCTTCCCGTCCCAGAGGTCCGGGACCCTTCCGGCCGGCATCGGCCGGGAGAGCGTTTCCCGCCAAGCGCTCCTGATCCGCGCGGGATCGCACCCGACGATCCGGTTCGTCCCCTCCGTCACCGTCGCCGGCCGCTCCGTGTTCTCGCGGAGCGTCAGGCACGGAACGCCCAGGACGGTCGTCTCTTCCTGGATCCCGCCGGAGTCGGTCAGGACAGCGCGCGCGCCGTCCACGAGGCCCAGAAACTCGAGATACCCCAAGGGCGCCGTCAGCCGGAGGCCGGGGTGCGCGGCGATCTTCTCCGAGAGGCCGCCGGCCTCGATGTGGGCCTTCGTCCGGGGATGGACGGGAAAGACGAGCGGGACGTCCCACGAGAACCCGCCCAGCAGGTCAAGAAGAGAGCCCAGCCGCCCCGGATCGTCGACGTTTGAAGGGCGGTGGAGCGTGACGACGCCGTACCCGCGCGGCGCGAATCCGAGACGCCCCGGCATGTCGAGCGCTCCCGCCCGGTCGCGGTGCTTGATCAGCGTGTCGATCATAGCGTTCCCGACGAAGTGGGCCCGGCCGGCGGGAATCCCCTCGCGCGCGAGGTTTCCGAGGGCCGGCTTTTCCGTGACGAAGAGAAGGTCTGAGATCTGGTCGGTGAGGACGCGGTTGATCTCCTCGGGCATCCCCCTGTCGTACGAGCGCAGGCCGGCTTCCACGTGGGCAACGGGAATCCCGCGTTTGACGGCCGCAAGCGCCGCGGCGAGCGTCGAGTTGACGTCTCCGACGACGATGACGACGTCGGGGACCTCCCGCTCCAGGACGGGATCGATCCGCTTCATCACTTCGGCCGTCTGAGCGGCGTGCGGCCCCGACCCCACGC
>CAKKSE010000229.1 GCA_919903025.1 Nitrospiria bacterium
TCCAGAAAGACGGGCTCAAGTCCGCTCGGGCGGATGCCCTCGCCCTTGTCGGCGGACCTCTTCATCTCCGCCCAGAGAGTGCCCCGATCTCCGTTGGCCACTCCAGGCAAGGCGGCGAACAGCGCCCCGCTCACAACGAGAAACGGCAGGATGCGCCTACGCGCCTTCACGCGGTCTCCTCCCTCCCTCACATTGCCCCCGCTCCGCCCCCCCACCAGACCTACGTCCACCCGACCTAGCAAGGAGTATTGTGCCGAAATCCGCGCCAACACCCTCGGGCATGGGCAGAGGCACATCGAATCGCACTCCCTGCCCCGCAGATTTAATCGCGCCTTGCTTCCTACATGCCAACCGGAGTCAGCGTGTATACCTTCCCATACCGCGATGCCGTCCTAACGTCTCCTTGGCGGAGCGCCTCCCTTACATCGTCGAGCTTGTACGCATCTTCCAGAGACAAGTACGGCGCCCATTCATCACCGGTCTCCAGCAAATCCACATCAACCTCGGCAACATACTGACCTTCATGGATCAGTTTTGAACGGCGTCGTTTCTTCATTTACGCCTCCTCAAAAAACCATCTTCCCATAGCTCAGGGTCGGGCCTATAAACCGTCACAAGGACCGCAGGACTCGTGTTCCCTTTCGGGATCCCCCAAACGACATGGATCGGTTGATTGTTCCTGCCTCGCTGAAACACGAGTACACAGGGACCCTTCGGGTAGTCCGGGTAGTCCTCCACGACGACGGCTTCGAGAACTCCTTCCACGACTTCCCGCGCCAAGAGCCCGTCCGCCAACAATTCATCGTAACCGTGCTCTGAAACGCGCACCTCGCCTTTCTGGATTAACTTCCGGATGCTTTCAAAAGTGTCGCTCAACCTGCCCTCATTCTTCTCCATTGACGGCTGCCTTGCAACCCCTTTTGGGGAATAGCGGCGGGAAGACCTGGCTCCGGCGGGAATGATCCCCAAGACCAGGAAAGCGTTCCCTTCCGCCTTCACCGCAATCGTACGTACCTGTAGTACAAGTATGTAGTAAGCCCAAGGAGCGCCAAGAAAAGATAGACTGTGACCAATTCCCGCGCGCGCCTGCGGACATGGGAAAGGAACTACTCCGCCTGTTGCCCGGTCAACTTGGGACCAGCGAATACGGACACGATGACGATGAGCACAAGGACCAGCAAGAACTTCCAGAACCAGTACTCTTGAGACATCTGCTGCTCCAAACGATCTCACTGAGTTCCCAGCGGCCCTAAACTGCCTCAGGGCGCGTGCAGAGCCCCGTATCCATCGCGGATGAATGGGCTGGGCTTCCTGCATCCTCACCCCTCGGTCCACACACCCCAGTCAGGCACATCGAAAGCCCAGAATGAGCCTTCCGGTGGAGCGTCCCGTTCTAACACCGATTCAGGAGTTGTTGGCCCTGTCGTTGATTGCCGCATGTTCGGCCTGCTCAGCATCGACAAACGCGGAAATCAGCGCGCGATAAATCTGCTCAGTAACGGCTGGGTTCGCCCCCAATTCCCAAGACAGTTCTCTCACCTTGCCGATGACCTGTTCGACCCGCTGCGGCGCTTTCACCTCGTCAGCGGTTTTCTTGAAATGCGCGGCTTGCTTGACATAGCCGCCCCTTTCAGCCAGCAACGCGACAATCTGGCGATCAATGCGGTCGATGTGGGCGCGGATTTCTTCGAGGGAACTACAGCTGTCAATGGCCTTCAAGATAAGGCTCCCTTCCCAATCCACAACGAGCCGGGAAAGTCGTGCACGTGCCTTCGTTAAAGCCGGGTTGTCGTGAGGACGGTTTGGGCGGACGAGGAATCAGGATGGATTGCAGGGTCGGAGGAGCCATAAGGTTGCGCCTCTCTCCTCTCTGTTGCCAGTTGCGCGTTGCCGGTCAGACGTGGTTTTATTGGCGGAGAGAGTGGGATTCGAACCCACGAGGAAGCTTTTGACCCCCTACACGATTTCCAGTCGTGCTCCTTCGACCAGCTCGGACATCTCTCCGCAGACCAACCGACAACCAGCAACTCGCAACAATTAACTTGGAAGAACAACGTGCCAGTATCACAACAGTTTCTTCTTGAATCCGCCTAGCTGCTTCGCAATGCTCCCCGCCCGTTGAATCACGGCGTTGAATTGTTCTTCGGCAACGAATCCGTTGTCCAGGAGCAGATCCACCCCAGCCACGGTCTCGTTCAGCGATCCAAGAGCAATATCAATATATCTGTTCAACTCCTTGTCGTTTCTCTTCCCGCTTCCTTCGGCGATATTGAGGATGACCGAAGAGCTGGCCCTGACGATCTGCCCACCCAAATCATAGCGAATCTCTTTCGGCAGTTTGCCCGCAATGTCGTGTACCAATCGAAACAACTCCTTTGCATCCCGATAGACCTGCCATTCCAGGAATCGAAAAGATGCCTTCATGGCATCGCAGTCACAAGTTGCATGTTGCTCGTCAGGAGTTGTTTCATTGGCGGAGAGAGAGGGATTCGAACCCCCGGTGGAGTTGCCCCCACACCTGATTTCGAGTCAGGCGCCTTCAACCAGCTCGGCCATCTCTCCGAAGATCAACATGCAACCTGCAACTTGCAACCGTTAACAATGGCCCTGTTCTTGGTTGCCAGTTGCTCGTTGCCTGTTGCTTGTTGTTTCACCCGCGTCGGCCCTCAAAGAACTTCCGGAGAACCTCGCCGCATTCCCTCTCCCGCACGCCGCGGAAGACTTCGAGGCGGTGATTGAGCCGGGGATCCTGAACAATGTCGTACAGCGAGCCGCACGCCCCGGCTTTGGGATCATCGCACCCGTAGACCAGCCGGTCGACGCGGGCGAGAACGAGCCCGCCCGCGCACATCGCGCAGGGCTCGACGGTCACGTAGACCGTGCATCCCGCCAGACGCCACCGGCCGAGGACTCGCGCCGCCTCGCGGACGGCCATGAGCTCCGCGTGGGCTGTCGGATCCGCGTCGATCTCCCGCCGGTTGTGCGCCCGGGCGACGACGGCCCCGTCGCAAACGACGACGGCCCCGATCGGGACCTCGCCCTCGGCGGCCGCCGCACGCGCTTCGGAGAGCGCGAAATCCATGAAGGCAAGATCCGACTCCGTCACGGCGTCCGCGATGGAAGGGCCGCCGTCCGGAAGGAACATAGAGCCGCCTCCGCCGACGCCTTCCGTTCTTCGCTCCCCTTCAAATTGGCGCGCCCTAGAGGATTCGAACCTCTGACCTACAGATTCGTAGTCTGTCGCTCTATCCAGCTGAGCTAAGGGCGCAAGAATATCGGTGAATCGGTGAATAGGTTGATCGGTGAATCGGGATAAGGCCCTTGTTCCTTCCCCATTCACCCATTCACCCACTCACCGATTCACCGGGCTTTTTCTGGCGGAGAGGCAGGGATTCGAACCCTGGGTAGAGGTTTTGCCCCTACAACGGTTTAGCAAACCGTCGCCTTCAGCCGGCTCGGCCACCTCTCCAATCAAAACCGGTGCAACGGTCAATCGGTGAATGGGTGAATCGAAAAGCCCAGGAACCGCCCCTGTTCCCCCATTCACCGATTCACCTATTAACCCATTCACCCGCTTTTTCCTGGCGGAGGGGGTAGGATTCGAACCCACGGGGCTTTCACCCAACGGTTTTCAAGACCGCCGCCTTAGACCGCTCGGCCACCCCTCCGAAGACCGTTGAACCGGTGAAACGGGGACTGGGGGAATCGGAGACGAAATAGCTTGGGTCTCTTGCCCCGGCTCCCCGTTTCTCCCGTTCCCCGTTTCCTGGTTTGCCCCCTCACCGCTTCTTTTCGATCTTCTCCATTCCCCCCATGTAACTCCTCAGGGCCTTCGGGACGGCGACGCTTCCGTCCTCTTCCTGGAAATTCTCGAGAATCGCCGCCGCTGTGCGCCCCACGGCCAGGCCGGATCCGTTCAGCGTGTGAACGAATTCCGTCCCTTTCTTCCCCGCCGGGCGGTAGCGAATCGACGCGCGGCGGGCCTGGAACGACTCGCAGTTGCTGCAGGAGGAGATCTCCCGGTAGGCGCCCCCTTCCCCCTGCCCCGGCATCCAAACCTCGATATCGTACGTCTTGGCCGCCGAGAATCCCAGATCGCCCGTGCAAAGCTCGACGACGCGGTATGGAAGGTCGAGCCTTTTCAGGACCTCCTCCGCGTGGCTCACCAGCCGTTCGAGCTCGTCGTACGACTCCTCCGGCCGGGAAATCCGCACCAGTTCGACCTTGTCGAACTGGTGCTGGCGGATCAGGCCCCGCGTGTCTCGTCCGTACGATCCCGCTTCCCGCCGGAAGCACGGCGTATAGGCCGCATAGACCAGCGGAAGCGATCCCCCGTCCAGGATCTCGTCCCGGTGGAGATTCGTCACCGGAACCTCCGCCGTCGGAATGAGAAAGAAACTTCCCCCCTCGACCTTGAACAGCTCTTCCTCGAACTTGGGAAGCTGGCCGGTCCCGACGAGGCTCTCCCGGTTGACCAGGAGGGGCGGGGAAACCTCCGTGTACCCGAACTCCCGGGTGTGGAGGTCGAGCATGAAATCGATCAGGGCGCGTTCCAGGCGCGCGCCGGCGCCGATGAAAACGGAAAAGCGGGCCCCGGCGATCTTCGCCGCCCGCTCGAAATCGACGATCCCCAGCCGCTCGCCGACCTCCCAGTGGGGACGCGCCGGCCTCGGGACTCTCGGCTCTCCCCAGCGCCGGACCTCGCGGTTTCCCCGCTCGTCGGAGCCGGTTGGAATCGAGGGATGAGGAAGATTCGGGATCTCCAGGAACGCGTCCCAAAGCTCCCGATCGAGCGCTCCGATCTCTTCGTCAAGATTTCGGATCCGCTCGGCGACACCCTTCATCTCACCCAGCGGACCTTCCGCCGGCTGGCCGGCTTTCTTGAGACGCGCGATCTCCTCGGAAACCCGGTTCCGCCGGGCTTTGAGCTCGTCAACCTGTCCGCTCAGATCCCTGCGGCGCCTCTCGCGCCCGGCCAGCGAAGAGATGTCGATGGAGAGGCCCCGCCTTCTCAGCCCTTCCTCAAGGCGGTCCGGCGCATCGCGGAGAATTCGAACATCGAGCATCGGCTCTCCGGCCCCCTACCCGCGAGCCGAAAAATGGTAACATTCAAAGACTGCGCAAGTCAACGCGGAGACCGTCCCCATCGTCAGCCCCGGCGGTTCGCGATCCGCCGCTCCAGGCCGGCGATTTTAACCTTGATGGCCTCGGGATTCGGGTAGCGGTCGCGGATTTCGCGGTACCGGCCCAGCGCTTCGTCGAGTTTTCCTTGTTCCTCCAGGCATGCGGCAAGCTGATACCGGATCTCCATTTCCAGCTCGGCCTCCGGATACCGCTCCAGGAGATCGCCGAAGACGCGGGTCGCTTCTTCCGGCTCCCCCTTGACCACGTACGCCCTCCCGATCAGGTACAGGGCCCGGGGGACGAGCGGACTGTCGGGAAAATCCCGGACGAATTTCTCCCATTCCGCGCGCGCCCGATCCACGTCCCCGAGCCGGAAGCGGCATCCCGCCATCTGAAAGCGTGCGCGCGCGGCGAACTCGCCTTCCGGCCCGTGAATCAGAACGCGCCGGTATTCGTCGAGGGCCCGGCGGTCGTCGGAAAACCGCGTCTCGTACAGTTCCGCGAGACGGAACTGGCTCTCGGCCACCCGCGGCGACTCTGGGTAGTGCCGCAAGACCGACCGGTACGCCGCCAGCGACTGGCGCGGATCGCTCAGATAGAGGTCGGCGGTGCGGCCGATCCAGTAGAGGGCGTCATCCGCGGCCCGGGAGAGAGGAAACATCTCCACGGTATCCCGGTAGGAGCGGACCGCGCCGGCGTAGTCCGCGGCCCGCCATTTCTCTTCGGCCGCTTCGAGCCGCGCGGCCGGCCCCGTCTCGCACCCCCCCGCGGCCAAAAGGACAGCGCTCAGGAACAGGCGGCGGATCATTCGCTCATCTCTCCAGAAGACGCCGCGCCGCCCTCGTCGGGGGCCGTCCCGCTCCGAAGGAGTCCGGAGTCCTTCGGACCGGCGCCTTCCGTCTCGGCCGGCTCCGTCGCGTCCCCTTCTCCTTCGTCGCGCTCGGCCAGACGGGCGACCGACGTCACGCGGTCCTCCCCCTCGAGGTCCAGGATCCGCATCCCCTGCGTGATCCGGCCGATGACGGAGATCTCGCGCACCTTCACCCGAAGGACCTTGCCGGCCCCGGTCGTCATGATGATCTGGTCGTCCTCCGCCACCTGAACGATGCCGATGACGGAGCCGTTCTTCTCCGTTGTCTTGAGCGTGATGATCCCGATGCCGCCCCGGCTCTGTCTCCTGTACGCGGAAAGGTCCGATCTCTTGCCGAATCCGAGGTCCGTGATCGTCAGGATGGAGGAGGTGTCCGTGACGAGCTCCATCCCGACCACGACGTCCCCTTCCCGCAGGCGGATGCCGGTCACGCCCCGGGCCGTCCGGCCCGTGTCGCGCACCTGGCCCTCCGGAAAACGGATCGCCATTCCATCCCGCGTCGCGAGGAAGACGTCCTGCGTCCCGTCGGTGAGGCCGGCCTGGATGAGCTGATCGCCGGCGTCGAGGGAGACGGCGATGATCCCGCCCGCGCGAGGGTGGGCGAAGGCCGCGAGCGGCGTCTTCTTGATGACGCCGCCGCGAGTCGCCATGACGACGAACCGGTTGGCCGAGAACTCGGCGACGGACAGGACGGCTGTGACCCGCTCCTCCGGCCGGATCTGCAGGAGATTGACGAGCGCTTTTCCCTTGGCCGCCCGGCCCACTTCGGGAAGCTGGTGGACCTTGAGCCAGTGGACCCGGCCGGTATCCGTGAAGAAGAGGATATAGTCGTGCGTGGACGCCGTGAAGAGGTGGCGGACGAAGTCCTCCTCGCGCGTCTCCATGCCGATCTTCCCCTTCCCGCCCCGGCGCTGGGCGCGATAAAGATCGAGCGGGTTCCGCTTCGCGTAGCCGGAGTTCGAGATCGTGATGACCATCTCCTCGGGGGCGATGAGGTCCTCCACGCCGAGCGTGGTCGTCTCGGGGACGATCACTGTCCGGCGGTCATCGCCGTACGTCTCCTGGATCTCCTTGAGCTCGTCCCGGATGATCCCCCGCACCTTCTCGTCCGACCCCAGGATCGCCTTATACCCCTCGATCTGCGAGAGGACGGCCCGGCGCTCCTCGAGGATCTTCTCCCGCTCGAGGCCCGTCAACCGCTGGAGCTTGAGGTCCAGAATGGCCTGCGCCTGGATCTGCGAGAGGCCGAACCGCTCGACCAGGCCCGCGCGAGCCGTCTCGGGATCGGCGGCGCCCCGGATGAGCGCGATCACAGCGTCCAGGTTGTCGAGCGCGATCCGGAACCCCTCCAGAACGTGCGCCCTCTCCTCCGCCTTCCGGAGGGCGAACGCCGTCCGCCGGACGACGATCTCGTGGCGGTGCCGGAGGAAGACGCCGAGGAGGTCCCTGAGCGTGAGGAGGCGCGGCTGGTTGTCGACCAGCGCCAGAAGGATCACGCCGAACGTCGACTGGAGGGCCGTGTGCTTGTAGAGCTGGTTCAGGATGAACGAGGCGGCCTCCCCGCGCTTGACCTCGATGACGACCCGCATCCCCTCTCGGTCGGACTCGTCGCGGAGGTCGCCGATCCCGGTGATCTTCTTGTCCCGCACCAGCTCGGCGATCTTCTCGAGGAGCGCCGCCTTGTTCACCTGGTACGGAAGCTCCGTCACGACGATCGTCTCGCGGTCATGCTTGTCGGTCTCGATCTCGACGCGGGCGCGCATCTGGACGATTCCCCGTCCCGTCTCGTAGGCCTTGCGGATCTCGTCCACGCCGTGGATGAAGCCGGCCGTGGGAAAATCAGGCCCGGGCAGGACCGTCATCAGGTCGGCCGTCGTCGAGCCGGGACGGTCCAGAAGGAGGAGGAGCGCGTCCACGACCTCCCGGAGATTGTGGGGAGGGATGTTCGTCGCCATGCCGACGGCGATCCCGGAGGAGCCGTTGACCAGGAGGTTCGGAATCCGGGCCGGAAGGAGGCGCGGCTCCGTGAGCGAGTCGTCGTAGTTGGGGCCGAAGTCGACGGTCTCCTGCTCGATCTCGGCCAGCATCTCCTGGGCGATTTTCGCGAGCCGGACCTCCGTGTACCGCATGGCCGCCGGCGCGTCGCCGTCGACGGAGCCGAAGTTTCCCTGGCCGTCCACCAGCGGGTAGCGAAGGGAGAAGTCCTGGACCATCCGGACGATCGTGTCGTAGACGGCGACGTCGCCGTGGGGATGATACTTGCCGATCACGTCGCCGACCACGCGGGCCGACTTCTTGGGCGGCCTGTTGTGCGCCAGCCCCAGCTCGTGCATGGCGTACAGGACCCGCCGGTGGACAGGCTTGAGGCCGTCGCGGGCGTCGGGCAGGGCCCGGCCGACGATGACGCTCATCGAGTAGTTGATGTACGCCGTCCGCATCTCGTCTTCGATGTTGATCGGGACGGGCGGATAGCCGGGGGCCGGCGCGGCGGGAGCCTGGGGGTTCTTGGTCATGGATTCATCCGCTAGACGTCGAGGTTTCGGGCTTCGGCGGCGTGCCGCTCGATGAACTCGCGGCGCGGCTCGACCTGGTCGCCCATGAGCGTCGTGAAGATCTCGTCGGCGAGGACGGCGTCTTCCACCGTGACCTTGAGAAGGACGCGCAAGGCGGGGTTCATCGTCGTCTCCCAGAGCTGCTCCGGATTCATCTCGCCGAGCCCCTTGTACCGCTGGACCACGAGCCCTTTCTTCCCGATCTCCTGGATCCGGGCGGCGACCTCGCCGGCCGTCGCGTAGGTCGTCGTGACGCCCCCTTCATCCAGCCGCAAGGGCGGCCGGCCGAGACCGATCGCCGCGGGGGAACTGCCGAGAAGCCCCCTGAACTCCGGCGACGTCAGGAGGATCTCGTCGATCTCGGTGACGGAGGGCGCCCCGTTCCGCCGGACCGTGACGCGGAGGCGCGCCGCCGCGTGCTCCTCGTCCTTCGCGATCTCGACCTCCAGGCTCGCGTCGGACACGAAGCGGCGGAAATACTCCCGCAGAGCGTCCGTCAGCCGCGTCAATTGTTCGGGAGACTTGAGCGTGCCCCGGCCGACCGTCGGATCAAGGGTCAGCGCCCGCAGGACGTCCGGATCGAGCCTCTTTCGCGCAAAGTGCGCCAGCAGGCGCTCGTGGCGGAGGAGCGTCTTGGCCATCCGCTTGAGCGCCTCGCCCCTCTGCCACTCCCCTCCATCGGCGCCCAGGCCGCCGATCTCCTCGGCGGCGAGCTCGATGAGATGGTCCTCGAGCTGGCTCTCGTCCTTCACGTACCGTTCGACCTTCCCCTTCTTGATCCGATAGAGAGGAGGCTGGGCGATGAACAGGTATCCCTTCTCCACGAGGGGGCCCATCTGGCGGAAGAAAAAGGTGAGGAGCAGGGTTCGAATGTGGGCCCCGTCCACGTCGGCGTCCGTCATGATGATGATCCGGTGGTACCGAAGGCGCGAGATGTCGAAGTCGTCCCGCCCGACGCCGCAGCCGAGCGCCGTAATGAGGACCTTGATCTCCTCCGAGGAGAGCATTTTGTCGGTCCGGGCCTTCTCCACGTTCAGGATCTTCCCCTTGAGCGGAAGGATCGCCTGGTACCGCCGGTCCCGCCCCTGCTTTGCGGAGCCGCCCGCGGAGTCTCCCTCGACGATGAAAATCTCGCTCGCGGCCGGGTCTCTTTCCTGGCAGTCGGCCAGCTTCCCCGGCAGGGAGCCGCTGTCGAGCGCCCCCTTGCGGCGCGTGAGATCCCGGGCTTTGCGCGCGGCTTCGCGGGCGCGGGCCGCGTAGAGAACCTTCTCCACGATCTTCCGGGCGACGGCGGGGTTTTCCTCGAAGAAGCTCCCGAGCGCGTCGTTGACGGCGGCTTCGACGATCCCCTTCACCTCGCTGTTGCCGAGCTTGGTCTTCGTCTGCCCCTCGAACTGCGGGTTCGGAAGCTGGATGGAAATGACCGCCGCGAGGCCCTCGCGGACGTCCTCTCCCTGGATCGGCGTCTCCTTGAGCGCCTTGAGAAGGCCGGACTGGACGGCGTACTGATTCACCGTCCGCGTGAGCGCCGCCTTGAAGCCGGCGAGGTGCGTCCCGCCTTCGTGGGTGTTGATGTTGTTGGCGAAGGAGAAGATGTTCTCCGTGTACGAGTCGTTGTATTGGAGCGCCAGATCGAGGCGGACGGCGTCTTTCTCGCGCGAGAGGGAGATGGGGGGATGAAGGGGCGCCTTGTTCTTGTTGATGTGATCGACGAAGGAGACGATCCCGCCCTCGTAGTGAAAAATCTGCGTCCGGTCGGTCCGCTCGTCCGCGAGCGAGATCCGGAGCCCCCGGTTGAGGAAGGCGAGCTCCCGGAGGCGGCCCGCGAGCGTGTCGTACGAATACTCCGTCTCCTCGAACACCTGGGGATCGGGCTTGAACGTGATTCGCGTGCCCCGCCCCTGGGTCGTCCCGGTCTCCTCCAGGGGAGCGAGCGGGCGGCCGCGCTCGTAGCGCTGTTGATAGACGCGGCCGTCGCGCTTGATCTCGACCTCGAGCCACTCGGAAAGGAAGTTCACGACCGTCACGCCGACGCCGTGAAGGCCGCCGGAGACGCGATACGCCTTGCTCTCGAACTTGCCGCCCGAGTGAAGCTCGGTCAGGACGACTTCGGTCGTCGAGATTCCCTTCTCCGGGTGCGGCTCCGTGGGGATCCCCCGTCCGTCGTCGATGACGGTCACGCTGTTGTCGACGTGGATGATCGCCTCGACCGCCGTGCAGTGCCCGGCGAGCGCCTCGTCGACGGCGTTGTCGACCACCTCGTAGACGAGATGGTGCAGGCCCGACGCGCCGGTGCTGCCGATGTACATGGCCGGACGCTTCCGGACGGCGTCAAGGCCCTCGAGGACCTTGATGTCCGCCGCTGTGTACTCGCCGCTCATCGTCCGCCCACCGCCATCGAAGGAGAACCCGTCGCGTTTCCCGCGTGAATGAAAACGCGGCCAGCCGTACGCGGCCAGCCCGCGTTTTCGCAGGACGTGGCCAGCACCTGCCCTTGAGAGGAGTCCGCCAGACAGCCGCCGAGACGGTCGCGATGGGCCCGGTCGAGCTCGGCCGCGACATCGTCGAATAGAAGAATCGGGCGCGTGCCGGTGATCGTCATGTGCATCTCGGCCTCGGCCAGCTTGAGGGCCAGGACAAAAAGGCGGAACTGCCCCTGAGAGAGCGTTTCGCGGGCCGGGCGATGGTCGACGGACCACTCCATGTCGTCTCGGTGCGGGCCGCAGGTGGTGAAGCCGCGCGAAAGATCGACCGCGCGGCGGTGTTGGAGGGTCTCGAGGAGACGCGCGGATTCCCCGCCGGCGCCCGTTTCCACCGGGACGAGACGGACGGCCGAGGACCGTGCGGAGAGTTCGCGCCAGCGGCGGCCGGCGGTCTCCGAGAGGGTCTCGAGGTACTCGCTTCGCGCCCGCCGGATCTCGGCGCCCCAGCGGGCCATCATCTCGTCCCAGATGTCCATCTGACGAAGAGAATCCGGCGCGGGTCTCTCCCGAAGCGCCCGGAGGAGGGCGTTTCGCTGGCGCAGGGCGCGGCCGTACTCCGTCAGGGCCTCCCCGTAGGCCGGATGGACGTGGAAGAGCGCGCGATCGAGGAACCGGCGGCGCTCTTCGGAATGGTCTCGAAGCAGAAAAAGGTCGTCCGGCGAGAAGGCGATCACGCGCGTGCGGCGAATGAACTCCGTGGCGCGGCCGACGGGCCGCCCATCGAGGAGAACGCGCCGGCTCGCGGCCGTCAGGTGGACGGAGAGCGTCTCGCGCCCGGCTGGCGTCGCAAGGGCCCCGTGCGCTTCGGCGCCGGGGGTCGACCAGCGGATCAATTGCTCGAGGCGGTGGGTGCGAAAGGAGCGCAGGTTGCCGAGGAGGTAAACCGCTTCGAGAAGGTTGGTCTTGCCCTGGCCGTTGTCGCCCAGCAGGAGGCAGAGGCCGGGCGCGAGCGGGACCTCGGCGCGAGCGTAGTTCCGAAAGTGGATCAGTTGGACGGATTCGAAGTGCATGAAAGGGTCAAACCCGCATCGGCATGACGACGCACTGGTACCCCGGGACCCCGGACGGCGTGATGAGGCACGGAGACAGCGCGTCGATGAATGAAAGGCGGACGGTGTCCTGGTCGATCGCGGCGAGAATGTCGAGGATGTACCGCGCGTTGAAGCCGATGATGACTTCCTGCGAAGGGGGCGGAATCGGCAGAGACTCCTCCGCTTCTCCCAGGTCAGGGTTGTCCGTGGAGAGCGTGACGCCGGCGGGCCCGAGGGACATGCGGACGGCGTTCGTCTTCTCGCGCGCGAGAATGGAGACCCGGCGCATGGCCGCCTGGAGGAGGGCGCGGTCGCAGTCGATGGACACGCTGGTGCTGGCCGGAATGACCTGTTGGTAGTGCGGATAGACCCCCTCGATCAGCCGCGCCGTGAGAGTCGTGCCGTCCTGGCGAAAGGAGAGGTGGTTGCGGGAGAATCCCAGGGTGACCTCCTCCGGGCCGTCATCGAGGATCTTGCGGATCTCCGCCATGGCTTTTCGGGGAACGACGATCTTGTGTTCGCCGTTCAGCGGTTGGCCGCCGGATTCGCAGGCGTGGGAACTCTCGGCCAGACGATGGCCGTCGGTCCCCACGAGGAAGAGGGAAACGGCCGTGGTGTCGGCGACGGGGGAGGCGTGGACAAGGACGCCGTTCAGGACCTGGCGGGGATCGTTTTCGGCCACGGAGAAGAGCGTCTTGCGGACCATGTCGGCCAGAACCGCGCGGGAAAGGGTGAGCATCCATTCGTCTGGGGTGCTGGGCAAGGAGGGAAAATCCTCCTTCGGCAAGCCCACCAGAGAGAAGGTTGCCGATCCCGCGCGGATCTGGAGGCGGTGGGCATCGCGGGCCTCGAGGAGGACGGGCGTGTCGGAGAGTTCCCGGACGATTTCGTAGAGCTTCTTGGCCGACACGCTGATGCCGCCGGGGGTCTCGACCTCCGCGGGCAAGTGGGTGCGAATGGCGATATCGAGATCGGTGGCAAAGAGAACGATCTCGTCGCGGACTGCCTCGATGAGGATGTGAGCGAGGATCGGCATGGTGCTTTTTCGTTCGACGACCCCCTGGAGACGCTGGAGGGCACGGAGGAGTTCATCGCGGGAGATCTGGCACTTCATGGACGGTGGCTCCTTTTCCAAGGGTCAGGCCAGGATGAGCCTGCGCAGGGTTTCGATGTCGCGCGCAAGGACGGCGTCGTTTGATGACCGGGCCTCGACCTGCCGGCAGGCGTGAAGGACGGTTGTGTGGTCCTTGCCGCCGAAGTTCCGGGCTATCTCGGGCAGGGACATCTTCGTCATATCGCGGCAGAGAAACATCGCGATCTGCCGGGGTTGAACGACGGCCTTGGTGCGGCGGCGTGACCGCATGTCCGCCAGCTTCAGGTGGAAGTGGTCTGAGACCGCCTTCTGGATGAGATCGGCGCTCAAGACTTTTTCCCGGGGCTGGATGATGTCTCGGAGCGCGTCGCGCGCGAATTCGACGCTGAGAGTGCGCCCTAGGAGAGACGCGTGGGCCCCGAGGTGAATCAAAGCCCCTTCAAGCTCCCGAATGTTGGAGCGGATGTGGGTGGCGAGGAAGAGCGCGACGTCTTCGGGGAGCGACAACCCGCTCGCCTCCGCCTTATTCTTTAGAATGGCGACCTTGGTTTCCAGGTCGGGGACTTGAATGTCGGCGATCAGGCCCCACTCGTACCGGGAGCGGAGGCGTTCCTGGATGCCCGGAATCTCCTTGGGTGCGCGGTCGCTCGAGAGGATGATCTGGCGGTGGGCTTCGTAGAGGGTGTTGAATGTGTGGAAGAACTCCTCCTCGGTCGCCTGCTTGCCGGTGATGAACTGAATGTCGTCGATCAGAAGGACGTGGATCGTGCGGTAGCGGTTCCGAAAATCGTGCATCTTGTCGAAGCGGATGGAGGCGATCACTTCGTTGGTGAATTGTTCGGAAGAAAGGTAATGAATCCGGCTGTTCGGATGGTGTTCGAGGATGTTGTGGCCGATGGCGTTCATGAGGTGCGTCTTGCCGAGCCCCGATCCGCCGTAGAGGAACAGCGGATTGTACGCGCGGCCGGGGGTTTCGGCAACGGCGCGGGCCGCGGCGTGGGCGAACTGGTTGCAGGAACCGACGATGAAGTTTGTAAAGGTATAGCGGGGATTGAGGCCGGTCGGGTCGGTGCGCGGCGCTCCGATGGGCGTGGAGGGAATGGGTGTGGGCGCGGGAGTGGAGGAAGACGGCGGCGGGGTGTTGGGGGCGTCGGTTACGGCGGCAAGCTGGATGTAAAGAACGGAAGGCCGTTGATCGACAAGGCTCTCGGTCGCTTCGAGGATCGTCCTGGAATAGCGTTCCTCGATCCAATCCTGGTGGAAGCGGCTTGGGACTTCAAGTGTCAGCCGTTCGCCGGTCAACTCGACCAAGCGGCTGGGCCGGAGCCAAAGCTCGACGGCCTGGCGCCCGACTTTTTGCTCGAGTTGCTCGAGCGTTCGGCTCCAGATGTCAGAGAGATGCACGACAGCCAATGGCGATTCCGGCGGGGTGGATTTTGTCATCGGGTGGTCGCTGGCGCTGCATTGGATGTGAAGATTTCAACAGCTTTATCCACAGTTGTTAATAACCACAGAATACTAATAAAAACATATAGTTGTGTTCTTATCTTCGGACAATTTCTAACCATTCGGTGTGCGATTGATTCGCTCAACCATGCGCGCCTAATCGGGGTCTTGAAGGCAACGACCAGCTTAGAGCGTCGAGATGGGGGGCGAATAAGTCGAAATACCAACACTCACCCCAAAAAGGAAAGAGTCGGGCGACAATATGCCCGGTCTCTGAAGGATGCGTATGTTTACCAAAAATAATCCGTTTTCGCAAGAAAAATGTTTCTCACAGGGCGGCCTGTTTATTTTTTGTTAATAAGCAGTTAGCCGGTACAAACGGTTGGTTTTCCACAGGGTTCCTTGGTGGGGCGGCATTTCTTCCACCGGAGAAACAACAGGGCGGGAGATTGTGGTGAGGGAAGTTACGCCTCTTTTGCCCATGATCCACAGTCCTATTAAGACTACTACGGAATTATAAAATGATTAGGTATAAGAGCCAAACCGTTGGGGAAAACGTAGTGAAAAAAATATTCAACAAAAGTCGGGGCCGGCTTCGGGAGAGCGGAATGGGGGAATCGGTTCTTGACTTGGAGGATGGAAACGGATACTTTGACAATTTTTTTCGGTGAGAGTGTTCACTGTGGGGGAGGAAGACGATGTCAGTCACATATCGGCAACCATCGAATCTGCGGCGAAAGAAGGTGCATGGATTCAGGGAACGAATGAAGACGAAGGCGGGGCGTCGGGTTTTGAAGCGGCGCCGGGCGAAGGGTCGAACGAGGCTGACGGTTTCAGACGAGAGGTGATGGGCAATTCGTGAATTGGTGGGCGCCCCTTCGAGGGGCGGAAGAGTACCGGGCCGTGTTGAAAGGGCCGGGGCGGAGATCTGGGGCGTTCGTGGCGATGTCCGTTCGAGCGCGCGAGTCCGGGAGCGGAACGCGGCTGGGAATCTCGGTTTCTAGAAGGGTGGGGATCGCCGTCTCGCGGAACTATATGAGGAGAGTGATCAGGGAGTGCCTGAGAAGGTGTCCGCCGCCGCTTGCGCCGCTGGACATCGTGATTATAGTGCGGAGGGGTTTTGGAAGAAGGGAGTTTCGGACGGTGTGCGATGAGGTCGAGGAACTGGTCGTGACGGCAGGCAGGGGAGCCCGTTGTTGATTTTTCGGCAGTCGGTTCTTTTCTTGATTCGAATATACCAGCGGTTCGTTTCTCCAATGGTTGGTCCTTCCTGTCGGCACATCCCCTCTTGCTCAAGATACGCGTCGCAGGCCGTCCAGGAACATGGGCTGATGAGAGGAATGGTTCTGGCAACCTGGCGCCTGCTTCGGTGTCATCCTTTCGGCCGCGGCGGGTATGATCCCGTTCCCCGACGATGATGCGGGAATAGCCTGGCGTGTGAACTGGAAAACAATTATGGGAAGAGTGGAGACCTAGAGATTTGGAAAAGCGCATTCTGGTGGCAATTATCCTTTCGATCGGCGTTCTCGTCGGATTTCAGTACTTTCAATCGCTGACAGGCGGTGGCAGGGAGGTCGGACGGGAGGAAGCAGCGGCTCCCAAAAAGGACGGCGGGAAGCCCGCGGATGTTGCGCAACCGGCGGAAGCGGCGATGCGGCCGGTTGGCGGAGGTGCGAGCCTTCGCGGGACGATGGTTAAGGTGGAGACGCCGCTGTATACCGCCGTTCTGGCGAGCGAGGGCGGCGGAAGAATCGTTCGTTGGGATCTAAAGCGGTATCATGCAAAAAAGTCGAACGGACAGATTGGCCTCGTGGCGGAACGGGACGAGCTTCCGCTTACGCTCCGGATCCCGGGGATCGAGGGGGCCGCGCTTCCGTTCTCGGTCGACCGGGAGGAATTGGTCCTCAAAGAAGGGGGCGCTCCCCAGGTTCTTCTCTTCCAGCACTCGACAAGCGCCGGGCGCGTGGAGCGCCGGCTGACCTTCCACCCCGAGACCTACCAGATCGACGTCGAGACGACGGTCTTGGGATATCCCTCGTATGCCGTTTCCCTGGGTTCGAACACCGCAGTCATCGACGATCTTGATTCTGGAAACTGGAATGTCAGTGTCGGCCCGGCGGCGCGGATCGGACGGGACCTGAAGCGCGAGAGCCTGACGAAAGGCTCCGGAAGCGATCAAGTCTCGGGGGAGGCGGAGTGGGCGGCGATCGAAGACAAATACTTCGTCATGGCGGCGGTTCCGGCCAAGCCGCGAGGCGGAGTCCGTTTTGAGTTTGAAGGACCCCGGCAGGCGACGCTCCATCTCGCGGAGGGGGCCCAGAAGCCGGCGGACCTGAAGCCCGGAGATCCGCTCACGGCCGTTCTGGATGCGTCGGGGCGCGTCGTGAGGGTCGAGAGACAGCGGGGAGTGGCCGTTCCATCCCGGAACGACGGAGAACGGATCGTTGTGGGAAAGGTCGCCGCGGTCTCAGGGGCGCAAGGGACGCTCCAACTCGAGACCCGGCACATTGCGCGCGTCGTGATTCCCGGCGCGGCGGGTTCCGCGCCCGACAAGATTAGAGTCTACCTGGGACCCAAGGAGCGGGACCGGCTGGCCCAGATGAACGCGCACGTCGAGGACCTTGTCGATTTCGGCTGGTTCACGGTCCTGGCTCTTCCGATGTTCTGGGTCATGAAGTGGATCCACGGCGTTTTTGGAAACTACGGCGTGGCCATCATCCTGTTGACCGCTCTTCTCAAACTCATCTTCTTCTATCCCACGCACTTAAGCTACAAATCGATGAAGCGAATGCAGGATATCCAGCCTAAGGTCCTCGCTCTTAAGGAGAAGTACAAGAACGACCAGACGCGGATGAACCAGGAGATGATGGAGATCTACCGGAAGCACAAGGTCAACCCGATGGGCGGCTGTCTCCCGATGGTGATCCAGGTCCCGTTTTTTGTGGGGCTGTACAATATCTTCTCTCTGGCCATCGAGCTGAGGCAGGCGCCCTTCGCCGGATGGATCCTCGATCTCTCGGACCCGGACCCGTACTACGTGCTGCCGATCCTGATGGGCGCGTCGATGCTGGCGTCGCAAAAATTGACCCCTACCACGGTCGACCCGACGCAGGCGAAAGTCATGCTGATTCTCCCTGTCATCTTCACCTTCATGTTCATCTCCTTCCCATCCGGCCTTGTTCTGTACTGGACCGTTAACAACATCCTCACGATCGGCCAGCAGATCTACATCAACAGATCTCCCGCGAAGTAGATTCAAGAGCGCGTCCGCCGGCCGCGCGTCGGAGGCGGTCTACCAGCCCGACGCGCGCCGCGGCCTATCGGAACCAGGAAATGAAGGCTGAGCCCGCTCGGACGATCGCCGCAATCGCAACACCTCCCGGCTCCGGCGCCCTGGGCGTCATCCGGGTGAGCGGGCCGGATGCGCTGGCGATCGCCGGGGGCATCGTTTGCGTCTCGGCGGGCGATGGGCTGGAGGGGCGTCCAAGCCGCAGGCTTTTTTCCATTCGCGTCCACGACCCGGCGACAAGCCGCACGCTCGACCACGGTCAGGCGGCGATCATGCGGGCGCCTTCAAGCTCGACGGGCGAAGACGTGGTGGAGCTGTACCTGCACGGCGGGTGGATTCTGTTGACGAGCGCTTTGCGGCTCCTTCTGGAGCGGGGGGCGTGCCTTGCCGAGCCTGGCGAGTTTACCCGCCGGGCCTTCGAGAACGGGAAGATCGGCCTGACTCAGGCCGAGGCGGTCAACGACCTGATCCAGGCGACGAGCGAGCAGGGGCTTGTCGAGGCCTCCCGCCAGCTCGATGGGAGCGTTCACCGGCGGGTGGAGGCTCTAGCGGAGCGCTTAGCGGACCTCGTCAGCGGCCTTGAAGCCGCCATCGAGTTCGGCGAAGACGTGGACATCGACGCGCCTTCTCCGGGGGATGTCTCCGATCTTCTGAACGGCATCGAGCGGCTGGTCTCCTCGTACGAGATCGGGCGAATTCTTCGGGAGGGGATGCGCGTCGTCCTTGCGGGAAGGCCGAATGTCGGCAAATCGTCGCTGATGAACGCCTTGCTTGGGACGGAACGCGCCATCGTGACGCCCGTCCCCGGGACAACCAGGGACCTCCTCGAGGAAAGCCTGACGATTGAGGGCGTGGCCGTCCGGCTGATCGACACGGCGGGGCTCGCGGCCTCCAGCGAACCGGCCGAGGCTGAAGGGATCCGGCGGGCGGAAGAAGCCCTTGCCGCGGCGGACGTGACGGTTTGGGTGGTGGATGGGAGCGAGCCGTTGCGGCCCGAGGACGCCAGGGTGGCGGCCCTGCTGGCCGGAAGAGATCCCGTCGTTGCGGTGAACAAGACAGATCTTCCCGTGCGTGTCTCGCGGGAGGAGATAACGCGGCTGTCGCCGGACCGATCTCTCGGCGAGGCGACGTTCGTATCCCTGTCCGCTACGAGCGGGGATGGACTGGATCGGTTCCGGGACAGGATGGCCGAAAAGGTTCGGCAAGCCCTCGCCAGTCCTTCCAGGGAGCCGGGCGTCTCCGTCAACCTGCGGCAGAAGGAAGCCCTGCAGAGGGCCGGCGGCGCCTTGCGCCTGGCCATGGGAACGGCTGAGGCGAACGGTCCGCTCGACTGTCTCTTGCTCGATTTGAGGCAAGCGCTGGATGCTCTTGGGGAGATCACGGGGAGGGTTTGCCCGGAGGACATTCTTTCCAGGATTTTCAACCAGTTCTGCGTGGGAAAGTAACGGCGGCCAGCCGGAGTGCCCATTGTTCCACGTGGAACAAGGGCTTGGCCGGTCGAAGGAGCAAGAGCTTGGAAGAGTTCGATGTCATCGTCGTGGGCGGAGGACACGCCGGCATCGAAGCGGCGCTGGCCGCGGCGCGCCTGGGTTGCCGGACGGCCCTCGTCACGATGAGCAAGGCGGCCATCGGCCGGATGTCCTGCAATCCGGCTGTCGGGGGCGTCGCCAAGGGGCACCTGGTCCGCGAGATCGATGCCCTGGGCGGCGAGATGGCGCGGGCCATCGATGAGACCGGCATTCAGTTCCGGTTCTTGAATACGGGGAAGGGGCCCGCCGTTCGGGCTCTCAGGGCCCAGGCCGACAAGAAGCTCTATGCCGCCCGGATGCAAAGCGCCGTCGCCGGCCAGGCGGGGCTGGAGGTCGTCGAGGCCGTTGTGAGCCGCCTCCAGGTTCGGGGCGGAGAGATCTGCGGGGTGGAAGCGGAAGAGGGCTCCTTCATTCCCGGTTCGGCTGTCGTCCTGACAACGGGGACGTTCCTCAACGGTCTTCTTCATTTCGGGTTGGACCGTGTGGCTGGCGGCCGCGTCGGCGAGAGGGCGGCCGCGGCCCTTTCGGGCTCCCTGGCCGGCTTGGGCTTTCCGCTGGGCCGGCTCAAGACAGGGACCCCTCCGCGGCTTGACGGCCGGACGATCGACGTCTCCTCTCTCTCCGTTCAGCGGGGGGACGATCCGCCCCCGCCGTTCTCGTCTTCGACGACGACGATCCCCCTGCCCCAGACAGCCTGCCACCTCACGCATACGACCCTCGCCACGCACGAGATCATCCGCCGGAACCTCGACCGGTCGCCGCTTTACAGCGGCGTCATCAAGGGGCTGGGTCCTCGGTATTGCCCGTCGATCGAGGACAAGGTGGTCAAGTTCCCCGACAAGGAGCGCCACCAAGTCTTCCTCGAGCCGGAGGGGCTCGACACGGTTTCCGTTTATCCCAACGGAATCTCGACAAGCCTCCCGGCGGACGTGCAGGAGGCGTTCGTTCGGACCATCCCCGGTCTCGAGCGGGCTGAGCTTCTCCGGCCGGGGTACGCCGTCGAATATGACTTCGTGCCCCCGACGGAGCTTTTGCCTTCCCTGGAGACGAAGCGGTTCGGGCGCCTCTTCTTCGCCGGACAGATCAACGGGACGACCGGGTACGAAGAAGCGGCCGGCCAGGGACTCCTGGCCGGGATCAACGCCGCCCAATCGGTCCGGGGCGGCGATCCTTTCATTCCGAGCCGGTTCGAGTCGTATCTGGGTGTCATGGTGGACGATCTCGTGACGCGGGGCGTGGATGAGCCGTACCGGCTCTTCACTTCCAGGTCCGAAGTCCGGCTTCACCTCCGGCATGACAACGCGGACCTCCGCCTGACGGAGACGGGGTGGAAGCTCGGCCTCGTGAGCGGGGAGGCGTACGAGCGGTTCCGCCGCCGCCGGGCGGGCGTCGAGGAGGAGAGGGAACGGCTGAGGCGCGAACGTGTGGGGACGCGGGCCGTGCCGGGCGAAGGCTCCCCGCGGCCCGATCTGTCGCTGGAAGAGCTTCTCCGCCGCCCCGGCATGACGTATGAAGCCTTGGCGAACCTCTTTCCTCCTTCCAAGGGCCTGCCGCCGGACATGGCCTTCTCGGTCGAGACGGCCGTCAAGTATGAGGGGTACATCCGTCGAGAGGGGGAACTTGCGGCCAAGCTCCGGCGCCTGGAAGCCGTCGCCATCCCCCCCGGACTCGATCCGTCGCGGCTCCCCGGCCTTTCGAGGGAGATTGCCGAGAAACTGGCGCGGGTCCGTCCCGCCAGCTTGGGGCAGGCGTCGCGCATCCCGGGGGTCACGCCGGCCGCCGTGGCCCTTCTCCTCGCCGTCATCGAGCGGGAGCGGAAGCGGGGAAATTGTTCCACGTGGAACAATGGAGGGGAAGCCGGTTCGGAGTTCGGAGTGGGGCGTGCGGAGTGAAAGATTTCCAGCGCGGAGGCGTGGGCCGATCGGGGATGAACCCCCCTTTGGCAAAGGGGGGATGGGGGGCTTCTGCGCAGAGCCGTGACAATCAAATCCCCCTTGGTCCCCCTTTTTCAAAGGGGGAAATGAAGGCAGCTGTTAGACATCCCACTTCTTCGCTATCTGCAGTCTGAAGAGCGAGTTCTAGCATACGAGTTCACGCCCAAACCTCAGCCACCCGCTCGGAGGTCGGCCTGAACCCGAGCCGATCAGGAGAGACCCCCCCTTGGCAAAGGGGGGATGGGGGGCTTCTGCGCAGAGCCGTGAAAGGGAAAACCTCCTTGATACCCCTCGGAGATCGGCCGAACGCGGGCCGACAAAGAAGATTGGAGTTTCTCCCGACCTGTGCTAACCTTCGGACCCTGTCATGGGCCGGATCATTGCCATCGCCAACCAGAAAGGGGGGGTTGGGAAGACGACCACGGCCGTCAACCTGGCCACGGGCGTCGCCTTGGCGGGGGACCCGGTCCTTCTCGTCGATCTCGATCCGCAGGGAAACACGACCAGCGGCCTCGGGATAGACAGGTCCAGCCTCGAGAAGCACTCATACGAGTTCCTGATCGGGCGGGCCTCGTTCGCGGAAGTACAAAAACCGACGGAAATTCAAGAACTTACGCTTGTGCCGGCGCGGATCGACCTGATCGGCGCCGAGGTTGAGCTGGTCGGGGTTCCCGATCGGGAGCGGCTCCTCAAGCGGGCGATCGAAGGCCCCAGGCGATCGTACTCGTTCGTCTTCATCGACTGCCCGCCCTCGCTGGGCCTTCTCACGATCAACGCGCTCACGGCCGCCGACGCGGTTCTCATCCCGGTCCAGTGCGAGTACTACGCGATGGAGGGGCTCACGCAACTCCTCCACACGATTCGTCTCGTGAAGCAGTCGTTCAATCCGGACCTGGAGATCGAAGGGATCGTCCTCACGATGTTCGACCCCAGGAACAGGATCTCGAGCCAAGTCGAGAAAGAAGTTCGAGCCCATTTCGGCGAAAGGGTCTTCACGACCGTGATCCCGCGCAACGTCGCCCTCTCCGAGGCCCCCTCCTTCGGGAAGCCGATCCATCTCTACGATGTCCGATCCAAGGGCGCGGAAGGATACACGAGCCTCTCCCGGGAGTTGATCTCGAATGTCAAAGCCGGCTCTCGGTAAAGGCCTCGGCGCCCTCATCCCCGAGTTCGCCCCTTCGCCGGGCCGGCACGCCGAAGGGGTCCGGCTCCTCGGTCTGGAAGAGATCCATCCCAACGTCTACCAGCCGCGGCGGATCTTCGACGACGAGCGCCTGAAGGAGCTGTCCGACTCGATCCGGGAGCGCGGGATCATTCAGCCCGTCCTCGTGACGCGCCGCCCCGAAGGCGGGTACATGCTCATCGCCGGAGAGCGCCGGTGGCGCGCGGCGCGGCTGGCGGGCCTGGCCGAGATTCCGGCCATCATGAAGGAATCTTCTCCGGCCGACCGGCTCGAGATCGCCCTGATCGAGAACATCCAGCGGGAGGACCTGAACCCGATCGAGACGGCCGAGGCGTACCAGCGCCTCGTGCGCGAGTTCAAGCTGACGCAGGAAGATATCTCGGCGCGCGTGGGCAAGCCGCGGGCGACGGTGGCGAACTTTCTGCGGGTCCTCTCCCTGCCGCCCGAGATCAAGCAGGAGATGGCGTCGGGGCAGGTGAGCATGGGGCACGCCAAGGCGATTCTCTCCCTCGACAAGAAGGCGGATCAGCTCCTCCTCCTGCGGGCGATCATCCGCCGGGGCCTCTCCGTCCGCGAGGCCGAGGAGACGGCGCGGCGGATGGGGAAGGCAAAGCCGGCCGGGGCGCGTCCGCCCGTTCGGAAGGCGGGCGACGTCCACGTGTCCCAGCTTGAGGACCGGCTCCGGCGGGCCCTGGGGGCGAAGGTGCGGGTTCAATCGCGGGGCGCGGGGGGAACGATCGAGATCACGTACGCTTCGCGGAGCGAGCTCGACCGGCTGGTCGAGCTTCTTCTGGCGGGTTGAAGAAGCCCGTCCGCGGATTGCATCGCAGGGTTTCTTTCAAAACCCTGCTGGAATAGACCGAAACTCGGCCGAACAAAGGAGGAAACGATGCTCAAGAGAGGGCGAGATCTCCCGCTGGAATCGGATGTTAAGGCGTTTCTGGGCAAGGGCACGACGTTCAAGGGGATCCTGACGTTCGACGGGACCGTGCGGATCGACGGGACGCTCGAAGGGGAGATCCACACCGAGGACACGCTGATCGTCGGGGAAGAGGCGGAGATCACGGGCGAGATCCGCGCCGGGACGGTCGTCTCGTGCGGGAGGATCACCGGGAACATCTTCGCCTCCCAGCGCGCGACGCTCAGCAAGCCGGCCCGCGTGAAGGGGGACATCCAGGCGCCTCTCCTCACGGTCGAGGAGGGGGTCGTTTTCGACGGCGGCTGCCGCATGTCGAACGTCGCGGCCGAGACCGGCAAGGTCAAGCCGATCCTCCGCGAGGCCGGATCGGAGAAGGAACGCAAGGAGATGGCCGGGTAAATTTCCCGGCGGCGGGGTCGCCGCAAGCGACCGG
>CAKKSE010000230.1 GCA_919903025.1 Nitrospiria bacterium
CTACAGCCACTTCCTCCACCTGAAGAACAGGAAGAGCCCCACGGCGATCGCGGCCATGGCGGCCATCAGCTCCCAGAACCCCGTCGGGTTCTTGAGGCCGGGCATGACCTCGAAGTTCATCCCGAAAACCCCGGTCACGAGGCTCAAGGGAAGGATGATTGTAGCGACGATGGAGAGGGTCTTCATGACTTCGTTCATGCGGTTCGACACCTGCGAGATGTACGAATCGGCGGCGCCGGAGAGGACGTCGCGGTAGGAGTCGAGGGCGTCCATGATCCGGAGGATGTGGTCGTAGACGTCCCGGAAGTAGTACTGGACCGACCGGTCGATCACGTTGTACGAGCGGTTCGAGAGGAGGTTGAGGATCTCCCGCTGGGGGGAGGCCTCGCGCTTCCAGCGCGTCACGTCCTTCTTGAGGGAGAAGATCTCCTCCAGCGCCTCGCGGCGGAACTCCCGGAAAATCCATCCCTCGATCCTCTCGAGCGTGTCGTCCATCTGGTCGAGGAGCGGGAAGTAGTTGTCCACGATCTGGTCGATCAGGGCGTGACAGACCCGGTCGGGGCCGCGGGCGAGGAGCCCGGGGTCCGCCTCCAGGCGGGAGGCGACCGCGGCCACGGACCGGAGGGGCTCGCGGTGGACGGTGACGAGGAATGTTTTCCCCAGGAGCATTTTGAGGCCGATCGTGTCCAGGATATGCGAGTCGGGGTTGAAGTTCAGGCCCCGGAAGACGATGAAGATGTGGTCGTCATATTCCTCCACCTTGGGCCGGATCCCCGTGTGGGCCAGGTCCTCGACGGCCAAGGGGTGAAATTGGGGAAAGAGGCGCGAGAGCTCGTCGATCTCCGGCTGGTCCGGTCTCTCGATGTCGATCCAGAGGCGGACACCGTCTCTATTCAGATGAGGCTTGATGTCGCCCAGGGACGTCAGGACGTGAAACGTCCCCTTAGGCTCCCCTGTGCAGAAGGCGTATGCGCGGACGCTCATGGGTCCTCCGGGAGAATCCATCGAAGATCATCTTTTTTTCGTCGTATGTCAAGGCGGCGTTGAAGCCAGGCCCTGTCGATAAAACGAGACGCTTGAGACGCCATTTGTGCAACTCTTGTAGACATGCCCGCGGCTGGGTTTTCCGCACGCCTTGGATTCATCCTTGGCTTTCCAATGGGTTGCTGGCGGTGGTCTGGGCGGAATAGATATTGCTTTCAAGGTGTTGTAAAAACAAGCGAGAAATCCAACGCATGGAGGCAGAAGCGATGGAGAAGCGTACGAAGGACCGAATTACGAAGCGATTGCTCGTCAAGTACGGGACCGATGACTGCGACCGGGAAGGGATCACGGGCAACATTTCCCCCAGGGGGATATTCCTACGGTCGAACTCGGGCTACATTCCTCAAACGCGGATCCGCGTCAGGATGACCCTCCCGAACGGTCAGGAGATCGACCTTGAGGGCAAGGTTGTTTGGACGAAGAAGGCCCCCACGTGGGTTTCCCAGCAGGCCAAGAGCGGGATGGGGATCGAGGTCACTCCCATGGGTCAGGGCTTCATCACGTTCAGCCAGGTGGTCGAGACCCTGGGGGGGGAAGCGTGAGTTCCAACTTTCAACCGGCAACATGCAACCCGTAACTCAAGACTCACAACTCGAAACTCGAGACTCCGAACCGGATATTACTTCCTCCCCACCGCCTCCAACAGGGCACGGATGAGCGCGGCCGGGGAAGGAGGGCACCCGGGGACCTTGACGTCGACCGGGACGACGTTCTCGACGGCTCCCAGGCTGGCGTAGGATGTTCCGAAAACCCCGCCGCATGCCGCGCAGTCCCCCACGGCCACGACGATCTTCGGGGCGGGGGTCGCATCCACCGTCCGCTTCAGGGCGATCTCCATGTTCCGGCTCACCGGGCCGGTCACGAAGAGGACGTCCGCGAACCGCGGCGACGCCGTGAAATGCACGCCGAAGCGCTCGCAGTCGTAGTGCGGGTTGTTCATCGCGTGGATCTCCAGCTCGCAGCCGTTGCATGAGCCGGCGTCGATCTCCCGGATCGTGAGGCTTCGGTGGAAGCGCTTGTGGACCTCCTCCCTGAGGGCGTTTCCGACGATCTCTATTTTCTTGTCCGCTTCGGGGAGCGTTTTCTCCGTGACGAGTCCCGTCCGCAGGGTCTGGTAAAGAATCCTCAGCACGCGCCATCTCCTCTTACAGGTCGTGACCCGAATACGACTGGTTGAACGACTTGTTGCACAGCGGGAAGTCCGGGACGATGTTTCCGAGGACGGCCCGCTCGAGACCGAGCCAGTTGACTTGGGAAGGATCGCGGACCATCACCCGGTGGACCTCGCCCGACGGGCCGGCCTGCACCCAGGTCACAATCTCGCCGCGCCACCCTTCGACGACGCCGAGTCCCGTCAGTCCGGGCTGAGGCCGGACCTGGAGGCTCTCTGACGGGAGCGCAGGGCCGCCGGGGAGACGCGTCAGGATCTCGCGGATCAATCGGATCGACTCCCTCACCTCCTCGATCCGGACCCAGACCCGGTCGTTCACGTCTCCATTCGACCGGGTCGCTTCGCGGACCATGAGCTCGTCGTATGGGGGGAAGGGAAACCGGACACGCCGGTCGGAGGGGATGCCGCTCGCCCGGGCGACGAACCCCACGAGCCCGAGATCGGCCGCGGTCTTCTTCGTGACGATCCCCGTCGTCACGACCCGGTCCTGGAGGGAGGGGTTCTCGTCGTAGATCACCACCAAGCGCTCGAACTCGGCTGACAGCCGATCCATCTCGATGAGGATCGCCTCAATTCCTTTCGCATCGAGGTCGGCCGACACGCCTCCCGGTACGATCCTGTCCATGAGGAGGCGATGGCCGAAGAGGCTTCGGTTGAGCCGCAGGACCTCCTCCCTCAAGCGGGAGAGCTGGGCGAGGAGGAAAGCGAAGGCCGCGTCATTCGCGATCGCCCCGATGTCCCCGAGGTGGTTCGCGATCCTCTCCCGCTCCAGGAGGAGCGCCCGGAGCCAGGCCGCCCGGGGCGGGACGAGGATCCCCGCCATCTCCTCCACCGCGAGGCACCAGGCCAGAGCGTGGGCGAACGTCGAGTCGCCTGAAATCCGCCCCGCGAGCCTCGCGCCCTCGGCCCACGAGAGCGATTCGAACCGCTTCTCGATCCCCTTGTGGACGTATCCCAGCCGTTCTTCAAGGTTCAGAATCGTCTCTCCCACGGCCTGGAAGCGGAAGTGGCCCGGCTCGATGATCCCCGCGTGGACGGGCCCGACGGGGATCTCGTAGACGCCCTCTCCGTCGCCGCGAATCCATTCGTAGCTCCCCTCGGACCGGACGAACGGGGCGTCGATCGACACGTTCTTCCTGAGGGGGAAGAAGCCGTCGGGCCAGTCCTCGTGCCGGATCCACGGTCTCCGGTCCGGGTGGCCGATCGAGTCGATCCCGAAGAACGACGAGATGATCCGCTCGAACCGGTAAGCGGCGGCGAAGCTCCCCGTGAGCGTCGGGAATAACGGGTTCCGGATGGGAACGTCGGACCGGATCAGGATAAAGCGGTCTTTGGCTGAGTCGGGAACGGGGACGGCGAACGCCGTCCAGAGGGCGAGTTCCCGGCCGAAGGGGGTGTCGTCCGTCGCCCACTCAGCGGCCAGCCGCCCGCCGGACTTCTTGACGATCCGGGCCGCCTCGTGGATCTCGTCAGCGGGAAGGGACAGTATCAGGACGCCCTCTCGGGATGCGTCGTCGATCCGGAGGAGACCGCCGAACTGCTCGGCCAGGACCTGTTCGACGGGGGGCGCTACCATCGCATCATGCTCACGGCCGTCTCGAACCACTGGGAGAGGAACGACGGGATGAACAAACCCAGAACGAGCGCAATGACGAGGTGAAGGATGACGGGAACATGAGCCGCCCGGACGGGGACCTGGTGCGCCGGCGGCGCTCCGAAGACCATCGGCTGGACCTTCCGGAGGAGCCCCGCGAAGGCGACGGCGAGCCCCAGGAGGAGGATGGGCGCCAGGAACGGGGCCTCGCGCATCGTGGCCGTCAGGATCAGGAACTCGCTGACGAAGACGCCGAAGGGCGGAAGGCCGGCGATCGCCATGACGCCCACGACGAGCCCCCAGCCGACGAGCGGGTTGCCCCGGATGATCCCCTGGATCCGGTCCATCTGCTGGGTCCCGTGCATGTGAGAAGCGTGTCCGACGGTGAAGAAGATGGAGGACTTCACGAGCGAGTGGACGAGCATGTGAAGAAGGGCGGCGAACGTGGCAAGCTTCCCGCCCAAGCCGAAGGCGAACGCCATGATCCCCATGTGTTCGATGCTCGAGTACGAGAACATCCGCTTGACGTCCCTCTGGAGAAAGAGGGCGAACGCCGCGACGACGAGCGAGAGAAGCCCCATGGCCATCATGAGCTGGCCGGCCCGGTTCGTCCCCGTCGCCCCGTCCACCAGGACCTTGCACCGGACGACGGCGTAGAGCGCCACGTTCAGGAGAAGGCCCGAGAGAACGGCCGAGATCGGCGTAGGGCCCTCGCTGTGGGCATCGGGGAGCCAGTTGTGGAGAGGGACGAGGCCAACCTTGGCGCCGTACCCGGCCAGGAAGAAGACGAACGCGAGCGAAAGGATCGTCGGCTCCAGCGAAGAGGCGGCGGCGTTCAGGTTCGTCCAATGGAGGGTGGTCCCTCCCTCGCCCAGGACGCGCTCGGCGGCGAAGTAGAGGAGGGTCGTTCCGAAGAGGGCTTGGGCGATCCCGACGCCGCAGAGGATGAAGTACTTCCAGGCCGCCTCGACCGACTCCGGCGTGCGGTAGAGGGAGACGAGAAGGACGGTGGCGAGCGTAGCCAGCTCCATGGCGATCCAGAGGATTCCCATGTTGTTCGTGAGGAGGGCGAGGAGCATGGCGAAGATGAAGAGCTGGAACATGGCGTGGTAGAGGCGCATCCGCCGGGGCCCCACCCGCCCCTGCTTGAACTCGTGGGCCATGTACGGCCGGCTGAAAGCGGCCGTCGTCATCGAGACGAACGCCGTGAGGACGGCGAGAAAGACGTTGAACGCGTCGACGAAGAATGACCCTCCCGACGTCTGGATCGGCCCCTGGTCGAAGACCTGCCACGCGAGCCCCACACTGAACAGGAACGCGGCGGCGGACCCGGCCATGTTGACGTACGGGGCGAAGCGCCGGTGCCCGTAGAAGGCGAGCGGGACCGCGGTCACGACGGGCGCGATGAGGAGGCCGGTCAGCATCATTCGCCGACGTCCTCCTTGAGCCGGGCCATCTTGGAGAGGTCGAGGCTCTCGAACGTCGTCCGGATCTGGAAGAAGAAGACGCCGAAGATGAGGGCCGCGATCAGGATGTCCAGCGCCACGCCCAGCTCCACGACCATCGGCATCCCGTAGGTGGCGCTGGTCGCCGCGAAGAAGAGGCCGTTCTCCATGGCGAGAAAGCCGATGACCTGCGCGACGGCGTGCCGGCGGGTGATCATCATGAGAAGGCCGAGCATGACCGTGGCGAGAGCGATCGCCAGGGTGGAGCGGGTCATGAGCGTGGAGAACTCCTGGATCGGGGACATCACGTTGTACGAGAGGACGACGAGGGCGATCCCGATCAGGAGGGTGAGCGGGACGTTGACCATCGTCTCGACGTCCCGCTCGATCTTCATCCGCTGGATGAGAACGTGCAGGATGTAGGGGATCAGGGCGACCTTCATCACGAGCGTCAGGAGGGCCGAGAAGTAGAGGTGACGCACGCCGGCGCCGTACGCGACGATCGCCGTGTTCGCCGCGAGGAAGAGCCCCTGCCAGGCGAAGAGGTGCAGGAGCGCGTAGATCCGCCGCTGGGCCAGGAGGCCGAACCCCAGGAGGAGGACCAGCGCGGAGAGGAGATCGACGACCTGGGCGAGGAAGACGGGGGACATTCAGCGCTCCAGGATGAAGTGCGAGAGGATGGCGAGCGTGGCCAGGAGGAAGGCGACGCCCAGGAATTCCGAGACGCGAAAGAGGCGGAGCTTCGCCAGTCCCATCTCCAGAACGGGAAGGCCCGTGGCGACCAGCAGGAGCTTCGCCGCCATCACGCCAAACGCCAGGGCGACCGACCCCGCCCCCGGCGTCCCGGCGATCCCCCACGGAGCGAATAGGGCGATCCCGAGAAGCGAGAAGAGCATGAGCTTCATCATCCCCGCCCACTCGATCATGGCCAGGTGCCGGCCGGAATATTCGAGAATCATCGCTTCGTGGATCATCGTGAGTTCCAGGTGCGTCGCCGGGTTGTCCACGGGGATGCGCCCGTTCTCCGCGAGGGCGATCAGGACGAAGGCCAGGAGGGCGAAGGCGAACGACGGCTTGAGCAGGACGCCCTTGTGGATCTCGGCCACCATCGTGGAGAGGGATGTCGACTGCGTGATGAGCGACGCGGCGAAGATCGCCATGAGCATGGCCGGCTCGGCCAGGGAGGCGATCGTCATCTCGCGGCTCGAACCCATCCCGCCGAACGCCGTGCCGATGTCGAGCCCCGCCAGGGCGACGAAGAACCGGGCGAGGGCGAAGATCGCGACGAGGGCGATGACGTCCGCCACGGGCGCGAGCGGAAGGTCCACCGCCAGGATCGGGACGATGGCGCCCGCGAGGACCGTGACGCCGAAGACCAGGTACGGCGTGAACCGGAAGATCCACGAGGCGTTTTCCGCGACGACCGCCTCCTTCGCGAAAAGTTTCCGGATGTCGCGGTACGGCTGGAGCGGCCCGGCGCCCCGCCTGTTCTGGAGGCGCGCCTTGACGAGGCGGACCCACCCGACCATGAACGGGGCGAGCAGGAGGAGGAGGGCCGCCTGGGCGATCGTCAGGATGTAAGGAAGCGGATCGTTCATCGCCCGAATATGAGAAGGACCAGGATGGTCAGGAACGAGTAGATCAGGTAGACCTGGATGCGGCCTCCCTGGATCCGGGTTGTCAGGCGGGCGATCCAGAACGCCGCGTCCGAGACGGGCTTGTAGATCCACCCCCAGAACCGGTCGTCGACGTGGAGCGAATAGCTCACCCGCTCTGGGAACGCCGCGTGGCGGTGGACGTGCATGGGCGAGGACCGCTCCCTGATCTTGAAGAGGGCGCCAAAGAACACACGGATCGGCATGGAGAAGGAGGTTGCCGTGTACTGCATCCGGGGCGTCATCTTCTCGAACCCGCAGTCCCAGGCCGGCCCGCGCCGGGGCGCCCGGTGGCGCCGGCCGTGGAGCGCGAACCACGTGAGGCCGATGATCGCCCCGATCCCGAGGAATACGATCGTCCCGCTGTAGGAGGCGCGTTCGGGCGCGATCGGCGTGAGCCACAGCCAGCCGTGGGACGAGGCCGACTCGGCGATCCCGGCGCCCACGAACTGCCGGGGAATCACGTCCAGCCAGTCGATCAACGTCGCGGGGAGGATTCCCAACAGCAGGCACGCCAGAGCCAGGCCGGCCATGCCGATCCGCATCGTGATGCCCACCTCCGACACGTTCTGCGCGTGGCGGCTTCGCGGCTGGCCGAGGAACGTGATCCCGAACGCTTTCACGAAGCAGGCCGCGGCCAGGGCGCTCGTCAAGGCGAGGCCCGCCGCGCCGATGGGGACGAGGATGTTCAGAAGCGTGCTCGGGAGGGACGGGGAGAGGAGGAACGCCTGATAAGTGAGCCACTCCGAGACGAACCCGTTGAAGGGAGGGAGGGCGGAGATGGAGATACAGCCGACGAGGAAGAGGGCCGCCGTCCAGGGCATCCGGTGGATGAGGCCGCCCAGGGCCTCCATCTCCCTCGTGTGCGTCGCATGCTGGACGGCGCCCGCGCCGAGGAAGAGCAGGCCCTTGAAGAGGGCGTGGTTCAGCGTGTGGTAGAGGCCGGCGATGAGTCCGAGGGCGGCGAGTTCCGGAAGGTCGAAGGCGTGGAAGGTCATTCCCAGGCCGATCCCGATCAGGATGATCCCGATGTTCTCGACGGAATGGTACGCGAGGAGCCGCTTGAGATCGTGCTGCATGAGGGCGTAGAGGACGCCCATCAAGGCGGAGACGAGCCCGAGCGCCAGGACGAGGGCGCCCCACCACCAGGGGATCGCGGCCAGGAGGTCGAACGTGACGCGGATGATTCCATAGATCGCCATTTTGATCATGACGCCGCTCATCAGGGCCGAGACGTTCGACGGAGCGACGGGGTGGGCTTCGGGGAGCCACACGTGGAGCGGGACGATCCCGGCCTTGAGGCCGAATCCGAAGAGGGCCAGGAGGAAGGCCGCCGTCGCCCACCCGGGAGCGATGTCCGCCCGCCGCATGGCGTCGAACGCGTATCCCTCGAAGCTCGTGAGGCCCGTTGCGAAGGCGGCCATCACGCCGAAGGCGAGGAGGATCGTGATGGCGCCGACGTGGGCCATGAGGAGGTAAAGGAAGCCGGCCTTCTGGTTGGCCGTTTGCTCGTGCTCGAACACGACGAGGAAGTAGGAGGAGACCGTCATCCCCTCCCACGCCACGAGGAAGAGAAAGGCGTCGTCCGCCAGGACGACGAGCCCCATTCCGGCGAGAAACAGGAGGAAGAAGAGAACGAGCCCGCCGACGGGCCTCCGTTCCGCGATTCCGCGAACGTACCCCAGGGAATAGATCGAGGTGAAGAAGCCCATCGCGCCGATGACGACGAGGAAGAAACCGGCCAGCGGATCGAGGCGGAGATGGAAGGGGAGTTCCGGAATCCCGATGGGGAGAACGATTGCCTCGTTGCCGGCCGCGGCCACGGCCCAGGCGCCGCCGACGGCGGCGAGCGCCGAACCCAGCGTCGCGAGGGAAAAAGCGGAGCGGATGAGCCAGACGGGACGGCGGGCGAGAACGGGAACGAGAAGCGTGCCGGCGAGCCAGAGGGAGACGGCCAGGGTCGCCAGGAAGATCGGCGTCGGGCTCGCCAGAAGTTCAGGAGCGAAAATCAACAACTTCCTCCTCGTTGCTCGCGGGAACAGGCGTGCTGTTTATACGCCGCTCGCGCATGGAGGTCAAGAAAGACCTAATTTGTTTATTGTCTCATGGGATTGCGGGCTTATGGGGCCAAAAGAAATTTTTGCATGACACATCAAAAGGGATTGGCTATATTACTCGTTCCCGCCCCGGGCCAGACCGTTTCCGGGGCCACGGCTCGATTGGAAAAGATTGTTGGCGGACGGACCCCCCGCCGCTTCCCTTGTTCGGCGTTGTCTTCTTCATATCTTTTCAAGGAGGGTGGTACGGTGGCGATTGATCTCACCATCAGGATTGGAGGCGAGGGAGGCGAGGGGGTCATCTCCTCGGGCGACTTCCTCATGCAGGCGGCCACGCGCGCCGGGATGGAGGTCGTGACCTTCAAGTCGTTCCCCTCCGAGATCAAGGGCGGCTACGCCCTCTCCCAGCTCCGGATCTCGGACGAGAAGATTCTCTCTCAGGGGGATGGCTTCAACATCCTGGTTGCATTCAACGGCGAGGCGTACTCGATCAACAAACCGCTGTTGACGCCGGGAACGGTCCTCGTCTGGGACGGCCCGCACGGCGACTTCGAGCCGGAGCCGCTCCCGGGCGTCACGATCTACAACGTTCCCATGAGCCACATCGCCAAACAGGAGCTCAAGAACCCGATCGCGAAGAACATGGTGGCGATGGGATCGGTGGCGGGCCTCTTCGGCGTCCCCATGGACAGCCTCAGGGCGTCCGTCGCCGCGAAGTTCAAGCGGAAAGGGCAGGAGGTCATCGACTTCAACTACGCCGCGCTCCAGGCCGGTTACGACTACGTCAAGCAGAACCACAAGAAGACCGACCCGTTCACGTTTCCTCCGACGCGGCCCGCGAAGGATGTCATCACGCTGGAGGGGAACCAGGCCATCGCCCTGGGCGCGGTCGTGGCGGGGTGCCGGTTCTACCCGGTCTACCCGATCACGCCGGCGACGAGCGTCGGCAACTACCTCTCCGAGCTGATCCTCAAGGTGAACGGCTTCGTCTACCAGACGGAAGACGAGATCGCGGCGATCGCGGCGGCGATCGGTGCCTCTTACGTAGGCATCAAGTCGTTCACGGCCACGTCCGGGCCCGGCGTCTCTCTGATGACGGAACTGTTGGGCCTCGCGGCCATGGCCGAAATCCCCCTCGTCATCGTCGACGTCCAGCGCGGCGGCCCGTCCACCGGCATGCCGACGAAGCACGAGCAGTCCGACCTCTTCATCACGGCCCACGGCGGGCACGGCGATGTTCCCAAGATCGTCCTGGCGGCCGCGGACGTAGAGGAGTGCTTCTATCTTACGATTGAGGCGTTCAACCTGGCCGAGAAGTACCAGACGCCAGTCTTTCTCCTCTCCGACGCCTCCCTCTCTCTTCGCGTGGAGGCGATCAAGCGCCCGGACCTCAAGTCCATCCGGATCGTGAGCCGCGACGCCGCCCGGTCGGCCGTCGATCCGAAAGAGTTCATGCGCTACAAGAACACGGCGAGCGGCATCTCGACGATGGGCATACCCGGCGTGCCCGGGTCGGCCTACGCCGCGACGGGCCTCGAGCACGCCGAGGATTCCAGTCCCCGGACGAGCGTGGAAACGAAAATGAACATGACCGAGAAACGGTGGCGGAAGCTCGATCGGATCGAGGAAGAGACCGCGCCGATCGAGCGCGAAGGGGACGCCGACGCCGACGTCGGGATCATCTCCTGGGGGCTCACGCAGACGATGGTCCGCGAGGCGGTCTCCCGCCTGCGAAAGAGAGGGCACAAGGTCGCGGCGCTCTACCCGAAGATCCTCTGGCCCGTGCCGGTCAAGCAGATCGAAGCGTTTGCCGCGTCGGTCAAGACGGTCCTCCTCCCCGAGGCCAATGTCCAGGGCCAGTTCGCCGAGCTGATTCGCTCCAAGACCTCGGTCGTTCCGGTCAAACAGACGCTCTACCGGGGCGAGCCGTTCATCCCGAAGGAGATCGAGGCGAAGGTCGAAGAGCTCATCAACGCGAACGCCGCGGTGCCCGCGTAGGCGGCCGCCTGGAGGAGGATAGAAAATGACGACAGCCACAACGACCGCCGTTCCGGCGGTGAAGCTCAAGCCGAAGGAGTACCGGAGCGCCATCGAGCCGACTTGGTGTCCGGGGTGCGGCGACTACGCCGTGACCGCGGCGATCTGCAACGCCCTCTCGGCCAACGGCGTGGACCCCGACAACGCCGTCATCGTGTCCGGGATCGGGTGCTCCAGCCGGCTCCCCCTCTGGATGCGGACGTTCGGGTTCCACTCCGCTCACGGGCGGGCGATCCCCGTCGCCGTGGGAATGAAGGTTTCGCGGCCCGAGCTGACGATCGCCGTGACGATCGGCGACGGCGACGCCTTCGCCATCGGCGGGAACCACATTCCCCACGCGGCGCGCCGGAACATCGACATGACGCTCATCGTCATGGACAACGGCGTCTACGGCCTCACGAAGAACCAGAACTCCCCCACGTCGCGGGAGGGTCTGCCCGGCTCCCTCATGCCGTTCGGGAACATCGACGCGCCGATGAACGTCCTGGCCCTTCTCCTGACCTACGGCGCGACCTTCGTCGCCCAGACGTTCGCGGGAAACCCCAAACAGACCGGGGAGATCATCGGGAAGGCGATGGCCCACAAGGGGTTCTCGTACGTGAACGTCCTCTCCCCCTGCCCGACGTACAACAAGGTGGATACGTTCGAATATTACCGGCCGAGGGTCCAGGACATCCCCTCGGACCACGACACCGGCGATTTGCTCAAGGCGATCGGGATTGCCGAGCACGCCCTCGACCACCAGAAGAACCCGGAGGGGAAGGTGCCGATCGGACTCCTCTACCAAGCGCAGAAGCCGGTCTTCGGCGAGAAGGTGGACGCGCTCAAGGCGAAGTACAACGGGACCGACACGCCCGACTGGGAGAAGATTTTTGACGGGTACAAGGAGCACTAGGCTCGTTCGAAGTTCTTGGGAAAGCAGCGGCCCGTGGAGGAGACTCTCCACGGGCCGTTTTCGTTCGGCCCTCTAGCCGCTCGTGCGGTCGGTTCCCGACCGCGGGAAGTCGAGCGCCTCGAAGACGCGGACTTTCTGTTTCTTGCCTTTCACGGGGAACTCGCCGACTTCGCGCGTCGAGAAGGTCTGCGCGACGCGCCGGTGAGTGACCTCGCTCAGAAGGATCTGATTCGGTTCGGCGAGCGTTTGGATGCGGGACGCCGTATTGACGGTGTCGCCGATGGCCGTGAACTCCATCCGCCGGGCCGACCCCAGGTTCCCGACCATGGCCATGCCCGTGTTGATCCCCGTCCGGACCGTGAACCTCCGGTCCGGCTCGACCACCTCGAGAAACGTGTTCAGCTCCTGGCGCATTTCAAGCGCGGCCCTGACGGCCTGCCGCGAGTGCTCGGGCTGGACGAGGGGGGCGCCGAAGATCGCCATGATCGCGTCGCCGATGAACTTGTCGAGCGTGCCGCCGTGCTGGAAGATGATCTCCGTCATGAGGCTGAAGTACTGGTTGAGAAGCTCCGAGACCTCTTTCGGCTTCAAGGTCTCCGAGAGGGTCGTGAATCCCACGATGTCGTTGAAGAGGACCGTGATCTCCTGCTCCCGCGGGACGAGGATCTCGCCCTCGTCCCCCTCCCGCATGAGGAACTCCACGACGTTGGGGGAGTGGTAGCGGAAAAGGCGGTTCCGGATGACCGCGTCGTGGCGCAGGCGCTCGCTCGTCCGGGCCTGCCGGATTCCCAGGGCGGCCTGATTGGCCATCGCCGTGAGGAGGTCGAGAGATTCCTCGTCGAACGAGCCGCGGGCGGCGAGGCAGTCCACGTAAAGGCTTCCAAGGACGCCCTGGTCCGTCCAGAGCGGGACGCACATGGCCGACCGGATGCCGAGCCGGACGACGCTCTCTCCCTCTTTGAACCGCTCGTCCGCACCGGCGTCGGCCGTGAGAATGGAGAGCCGCTCCTCCACCGCCCGGTTCACGATGCTCCGGCTGATGGGGAGGGATTCGGTGTCGAGCGTTCGTCCGTCCCGGTGGCGGGCCACGCGGGGAATGATGCGGTCCCCCTCCCTGAGGAGGACGAAGACCCTCTCGGCCGGGATGACGCGGAAGATGCAGTCCACGATCGTGTTCAGCACGCCTTCGAGCCCCTGACTCGTCAGCAGGGCCGTCCCGATCTGCATGAGCTGGACCAGCGCCCGCTGGTTTCTCGCCGGGATCTGCTGTGCCGCGATTTCTTCGAGCCGGATGAACCGGCTCGCCTCGGGCTCCTTGACCAGGGCCGGCGCGACCGGCGCGCCCGTGTCCGGGGAGAACGGCGTCGGCGCGGAGGGCTCTTCCGCGAAGACGAGGCTTGCGATGCCGATCGTGATCCGGTCGCCCGGCTTCAAGCGGGCTTCGCCGACCTTCTCGCCGTTGACGGACGTGCCGTTCATGCTTCCGAGGTCGCGGATCAGGTAGCCGTCGTCCGACCGGATCACGACGGCGTGCTGGCGGGAGACCCGTGTGTCCGGAATGGCGACCTCGTTTGACGAGAGGCGGCCGATTCGCGTGTGGGTCAGGTCGAGTGGGTATCGAACGGGCGGAGCGTTTTCCCTCATCTGGAGCAAGACTGCCAAGGCGGCCTCCTGTCGCGTGGGGACAACGATAACCCAGACGAAAGCGGGGCGCAAGGGTCGTTCTCAGGCGCGCGGGCCGGGGCGCGGATTGGCGTTACGACAGCATCACCCCCACCCACCCCTCCCCCCTCCGAGGGGGAGGGCAAGGGAGGGGGGGATTGCGGGGGCGAAAAACGGTCGTGTAGTATACGGTCTAGAACCGAGCGGACATGACGGAGGGAGGAGTGGCGGGGCTAAGTCGGGAAGACGTTCTTGAGCGAATAAAAACAGGCGCGAGCCTCAAGGGCATGGACTTGAGCTGGGCCGATCTCTCTCAGATGGACCTGCGGGGCGCGGACCTGTCGGGAGCGGTTCTCACGGGAGCGAAGCTCGACGGCGCCCGGCTCGACGAAGGGAACCTGTCCGACGTCTTCGCGGCGGACGCCTCGTTCAAGGGGGCGAGCCTGGCGGGGGTTTCGGGCGACCGCGCTTTCTTCCAGAGGGCCGACTTCAGCGGGGCGAACCTGGCCCGCGCGAAGATGCGCCGGGCGGAGTTCCTCCTCGTCAACGGACGCGGGGCCGTCTTTCGAGAGGGCGATTTCACGGGAGCCCGGTTCATCGATTCCGATCTCGAGGGGGCCGATTTGCGGGGCGCTGTCCTGGAGGAGGCCAACCTTCGCGGGGTCAATCTGAGCGGCTGTGACCTGTCGGCCTCGCGTCTCGTGAACGCGGACATGCGGAAGACGAAGACGCTCGGGGCCGCGTTCGACGGCGTGGATGCCCGGGGCGCTCTCTTCTACGGAAAGCCCCCCTGGGACGGCAAGGGACCGGATCGGGACTGGGACGAGATGCTCCCGAGGTCGGAGGAGGATTGATCAGTTCGGAGTTCGGAGCGGGGAGTTGGGAGTAAAGGCTTCGAACCGGAACTACGCGAGCAAGACCAGCGACTCGGTTTTTGCTCCGCACTCCCGACTCCGAACTCCAACCCTCCTCCCTTACCCCGTATTCCTCATCCCCGACGCGATGCAGTTGATCGTGAGGTGGATGGTTTCCTGGAGCAGGCTCCGCTCGGCCTTGCGGGGGCGGCCGCGGCGGAGACGGTGCAAGAGCGCTACCTGGATGTAATTGATCGGGTCGATGAAGGGGTTTCGGATCTCGATCGATCTCTTGAGCCAGGGATCGCGCGCGAGGAGCGTCCTGCTTCCGGTGACGGCGCCCAGCATCCGGATCGTCGTTCGGTACTCATCCTCGATGATGCGCGCGTAGCGGCGGCGAAGGCGCGGATCGGACACGAGAGCGACATACCGCCGGGCGATTTCCGGGTCGGTCTTGGCGAGCGTCATCTGGAGGTTGTCGATCAGGTTGCTGAAAAACGGCCAGCGGCGATACATCTCCCGGAGAAGGGCGCGGTTTTCGCGTCGCGTCCGGCAGAAGGCCTCCAGCGCGCTCCCGACCGGATACCAGGCGTTGAGAAGGCTCCGGTTCTGCGTCCAGGCGAAGACCCAGGGGATCGCGCGAAGGTCCTCGATCCGGCGGGCTCCTCCCGGACGGCGGGCCGGGCGGGAGCCGATCTTGAGGTTCTCGATCTCGTCCAGGGGCGTCGCTCCTTCGAAGAAGGGGACGAAATCCGCTCCTTCGACGAGCGCCCGGTAGCGGGCGAGCGAGATCTCCGCGATCTCGGCAAAAGCCTTCTCGAAGCGCGCGAGGCGGCGCGCTTCCACCGGCTCGTGCCCGCCCGGAACGGAAGCGGCCAGGACGCCCGCCGCGAGGAGTTCCAGGTTGTGGAGGGCCGTCCCGCGGTTGGCGTACTTGGACGAGATCACCTCCCCCTGCTCCGTGATCTTGATCCGCCCGCCGACCGTTCCCGCGGGCTGGGCCAGAATGGCCGTGTGCGTCGGCCCGCCGCCGCGGCCCACGGTCCCGCCCCGGCCGTGGAAGAGGCGGAGCGCGACGCCGTGCCGCCGTCCGACTTCGGCGAGGGTCTTTTGCGCCCGGTAGAGGGCCCATCCGGAAGCCAGGATTCCCCCGTCCTTGCAGGAGTCCGAGTATCCCAGCATCACCTCCTGAATTCCTCCCCGCGCCTCGACGTACCGCCGGTAGGCCCGATTTCGCAGGAGACCGTCGATCATGCCGGCGGCGCGCGTGAGATCGTCGATCGTCTCGAAGAGCGGGACGATGTCGAGGGCGGCGAAGGACTTCCCCCGTTCGTCGATCTCCGCGAGGCCGGCTTCTTTTGCGAGAAGAACGACGGAGAGAATGTCGCTCTCGTGGTGCGTCATGCTGACGATGTAGGCCCCGATCGCCATCGGAGAGACGTCCTCCAGGATCCGGCGGACGGCCCGGAACGCCGCCACGCACTCCCTCGTCTCGGGGGAGAGGCTCGCGCGGGGGGGAACGAGCGGCCGGGGCGATAGGGCTTCATCCGTGAGAATCCGGATTTTTTCCTCTTCGCTCAGGCCGTCGAAATTCGCGTGGAGCCCCGCCAGGGCGGGACCGAAGATCTCGGCGATGGTCCGCCTGTGGACGCCCGATTCCTGCCGGATGTCGATCGTCGCCAGGTGGAACCCGAAGGTCTCGACCTGCCGGATGAGCGGGTCCACGAACCGCTGGGCCATGCGAAGGCCTTGATGCTCCGCAAGGGAGTCGCGGATGAGACGGAGATCCGCCGTGAATTCACCGGGCCCCGCGTAAGGGAAGAGCGGCCCGTTCCGCGACGCGCCCGCGGCCGGGGTCCCGCGCGCGCGGTTGGCCTTTCGCGTGTCCTCCAGCCGGGCGCGGATGAGAGAGAGCTTCCGGCGGTACGGCTCGTACGGATTGCGCGCGAGAATCTTCTTTCCTTCCCCGCCCATTCTCGAAACATCGCGCCGGATCGATCGGACGAGCTCCCGCGAGGCGCCGATCCGGCGGAGGGACGTTGTGAGGTTGTCGATCTCGCGCTGGGTCTCGCCAAGGTAGAGATCGAGGACCAAGTCCTTCTGCTGACGGGCGGTCCATTCGGTCACCTCGGCCGTGACGGCGGGGTTCCCGTCGCGGTCTCCGCCGACCCAGGAGCCGAACCGCAGGAACGTGGGGATTCGGCTCTTTTCGTTCTTCCGCGCGTTTCGGCGGGCGCGGCCTTCGAGCGCGTTTTCGAGCTTCTCGTACAGGCGCGGAAGGGCCGGGAAGAACGTCTCGCGGAAGTAGAAGAGCCCGTTGTAAACCTCCTCGTGGACGGTCGGCTTGTCGAGGCGGATTTCGCCCGTCTGCCAGAGGGCCGTGAGGAGGGCGGCCAGTTCCTCCGCGATGGCCCGTCTCTCCCGGGGGGTCCAGATGACGTTCTCGCGCCTGAAGATCTCGAGGTAGAGGCGGCGGTGCTGTTCGAGGATCGTGCGCCTCTTCGATTCCGTCGGGTGGGCCGTCATGACGGGACAAACGTCCATGGCCCCGAGCACGGCGGCCGCCCTGGCCGGCCCGATTCGCCTCCGCCGGAGGCCCGCCATCGTGGCGGCGAACGACCCGAGGACCCTTTCTTCGCCCCGCTTCTCCACCGTCCGCCGCACCTGCATGGCCAGGTTTTCCTCGGCCAGGTTCGCCAGCGTGAACGAGAGGTCGAAGGCGCGGACGATCTGCCCGAGCGTCTTGAAGTCCAGTCCCCCGATGAGGCGGACGAGGCGCCGCTCCTCCGCGGGGTCGAACCGGTGGCGGAGGTGGCCGCAGAGGTCGCGGATCGTCCGGACGAGCCCCGCCTGGCGGGATCCCGCCTGCTCTTCTATGACGCGGTCAAGGACTGCTTCAAGATACTGAATGTCCTCGGGAAGACGGGCGGACGTGGCCGGATGCTTTGGCGCGGTTTCGAGAAGGCTCATGGATCGGAATGATACCCGATCCCGCCCTCCGGAGGAAACAGCGGTTCGTTTCGTTCGGTCAATCCCGCCGAAGCGGGAATCCGGTCAACCTGTTGCGTGAGGGGGTTGCGCTGGATAATTCGGGTTGATTTTTTCCGCGAAAGAGGCGAATATTGCACATTATTTTCTGTTCTCAACCGTTGTTTGGGAGGCAAACGGCCCGTCGGCCGACAAAGTTTCCTATGCCTTTCCGAAAAACCGGTCTTGTCTCACCCTCGCGATGTCGCAAACCTGCCCGCCTTGACATGGCGAGGATTTGTTCGGAAGACCCTGGTTCGTCTCAGCGGGAGCCCCTCGTTATCCACGGAATGGAGTCTCGCCAGGCGCGAACGGCTTGGCGAGCGTGAGCCAGGTCACGGAAGAGTTCCGGGGATTTGTGTTCTAATACAGGCAAGACTCGTCAGGTTTCAGAGGGCTGGTCTGTTCGGGAAGAAGCTCAAGGAGGATACGGGATGGACGGCTGGATGAGAGCGCTGGTTGCGTTTGTCGGTCTTGGGGCCGTTTTTCTTTTCGCGGAAGAGGGCCTAGCCGCCCAGAAAGGCCCCGCCGGCAAGGATGTCGGTGTTTGCGGTCCCCGGCAGTTCGTGATGGACGACGTGACGGGGGGGATCTTCGTCTCGCCCTTCGCACCGGGCGTCGGGACGTGCGGCGGGACCGGGACAGAAGGAAACGACGCCGGCGGGCAGGACCGGGCGAGGCGTGAAGATCCGGGCAATCCAACGGTTACGGGCGTATCGTCCGTGACCGTGAGGGTGAGCATCAAATGAGGGCGGGGGGATTTGGTTCCGGTTTCGCTCTGGCGGTTCTTGCTGGGCTTCTCTTCGTGCCTCCCGTGCGTGCCGAGTGGGGGTCCGCGGGAACGGGCGCCCACTATGACACCTTCGACACCGGCCAGTCGAAGGAGAAAGGAAGCCAGTTCTACGTTCCCCTGAACGTCCGGACCGGACCGGACAGCCCCTTCTTCCTGGGGGTCGGATCTGGGTGGGTTGATACGTCGTATCAGCCGGCAAGCGGGGGCGAGAAGGTCCGGGTCAAGACACCGCTCGACACGAATGTCACGGCCTTCTATACGATCCCCTGGGGGGGGGCGTGCTTCCGCCTTGGGGCTTCGGCCAACCTCCCCACGGGGAAGGCGACCCTTTCGGCCCGTGAACGGACGGCCGAGATCGACCGGAACTACGGCGACTTGGTTGGTGTCACAAACTTCGGGCGGGGGTTCGACGCGAATCCGGGATTTTCGATGGCGCTTCCCCTGGGGAAGCTGACTCTCGGTGTCGGTTTCAGTCACAACAAGACCGGATCGTACGATCCCACGAGCGACGTGGCGAACGACAAGCTCGATCCGGGCGACGAGACGACGGGCAAGCTCTCCATCGGCTGGGACGGCGATCGGGTCCGGTTCCTGATCGGCGGTCGGTACATGGCCGTCGGGGCCGACAAGGTGGAGGGGAAAGAGATTTTCAGGGAAGGGGGCCAGGCGGCGGCGAATTTGAAGATCGAGGTCTTCCCGGCGCCCGTGGGCTTCTCCCTGGAGTCCTCCTATCAGGCCTGGGCCAAGAACAAGCAGGCAACCGGTGACGGGGGTTTGGCGGCCGAGGAGGTCGCCTCCTTCGGGACCGACTGGAGGTACAGGGTGGGTGTTCAGTACGTCCCGGTGAAGAATCTGACGCTCGAGCTCTTCGCGAACGGCCACACCGTGCAGGCGAACGACTACGCGAAGAGTTCGGCTTATTTTGACGGCGGCCGGAACGCCCTGGAGGGAGGTCTTGGGTTCGACTACAGCATCCTGGCCTTCATCTCTTTCAACGGCCGGTTTGCCTACCAGAACGTGAAGGACAAGGCCGACGCCGCCCTGTCCCAAGACACAACATACAAGGGGTTCAAATCCAGCCTGAACCTCGTGGCGAGGTACTGAGCCATGCCGACGACTGGTACAGCCAAACAAATCCCCCCTGCCCTCCCTTTGTCAAAGGGGGGATTTCTTGGCGAGAAACGGAGAAAGTTGAGACGGATGTCTCCTTTGGCCGGGCTTCTCCTTCTCGGGACGCTGGCCGCGGGACCCTGCACGACCACGACCGGCGGGGAGGGGATCACGGGGACGATTGCCTGCGGCTCGGGGCCGGCCACCTTTACCGTCTCCTATGCGGTCGTAGGCTCGGTGCAGAGCATCAAGGTGACGGTCACGGGGTCCGGGATCGCCTCGCCGATTGAGCGGAACATCGACATCAAGTCGCTCCAGGCGACGTTCAACGTTCCTTCCGGAGACGACCGCCTCTTTCGTGTTGAAGTCAAGACGGACGCCGCGACGTACGTGCAGAATTACACGGTCTGCGTCCCGCAGAACCAGCCGGTGAGCGTGGCCGTGGCTATCTCGGTCCAGAACCGCGATCCGGTGATTACGGGGATGTCGCCGGCGGCGGGAACCTGGGTTGCGTATTCCCAGCCGGTTTCGGTCTCGGCGAGCGATCCGGATGACGACGCGTTGAGCTACGAATGGTCGACGACCTACGGTTCGATCTCCGGGAGCGGATCATCCGTAACATTGATCACGAGCTACTGCAGTATCTGCACGGCGACCGTGAGCGTCACCGTCCGGGACGGGCGCGGCGGGAGCGCGAGCGCGTCCCGGACGTACAACGTCTACTGAGTGCATAGTTTTTCGTGAGGTTTTAGGACATGCTCACTTGCCCGGTTTGCAAGACAGCGAACGCTGACGGGACGGATTCCTGCCGGACCTGTCACACGCCCCTGCCGCTCGACGTGAAGAGCGCGGCCGGGACGGGTCTGCCCGAAAAGCCGGACGTGGATAAGCTGGTGGGCGAGATCCAGGACCTCATGACCAGCCAGATGGCCGCGCCGGAGAAAGTGCCCGCGCAACCTTCGCCTCCCTCTTCCGCTTCCCCTTCCCCAAGTCCATCCCAGACGTCCGGCGTTCCGTCGTCGGTGACGCGGACGGCCGCCCGCGATCCCTGGATCGGGAAGGAACTGGGCGGCTACCGGGTGATCGAGGTCGTCGGCCGGGGCGGCATGGGCGTCGTCTACAAGGCCGAGGACGTGAACCTCGGCCGGATCGTCGCTCTCAAGATGGTGACGGCGGAGCTGTCCGAGAACCCTCAGATGATCGAGCGGTTCAAGCACGAGGCCCGGGCCCAGGCGAGGCTGTCCCACTCCGGAATCGCCACGGTCTACGCGTTCAAGCAGGAGGCGGGCGAGTCGTTCCTGGTGATGGAGTTCCTCCAGGGGGAGTCGCTCAGAAGCCTGATGAACCGGTCCGGGATTCTTCCCGTTTCGGAAACGGTCCGGATCGCCGAGCAGGTCCTCTCCGCCATCGGCTACGCCCACAAGATGGGCGTGATCCACCGGGACCTGAAACCGGCCAACGTCGTGATCCTGCCCGACGGGGCGGCCAAGGTGATGGACTTCGGGATCGCCAAGGTGAGGGACGCCCAGAGCCACCTGACCGTGACCGGCTCGCTGGTCGGAACGCTCCGTTACATGGCGCCGGAGCAGATCAAGGGGCTGGAGATCGACCATCGGGTCGATCTCTACGCGCTGGGGATCTCGTTCTACGAGATGCTGGCCGGGCGGCCTCCTTTTGAGGCCAAGACCGATTTCGACCTCATGCAGGCCCATCTCCAGCAGGTCCCTCCTCCTCCCTCTCATTTCAACCCGGCCGTCCCCGCGCCGCTCGATAAGGCGGTCCTCAAGGCCCTCGCGAAGGACGCGAAGGGGCGGTACCAGAACGCCGAAGAGTTCGCCCGCGCCCTTTCAGCCGCGTTCCGGCAGGCGGCCCCTGCGGAAGCCGCGCCGACGATCGTTTCCGCCCCGCCCACGCGCGAGATCCGGCCGGAGGAGCGGCGGGGGATTCCGTCCGAAGCAAGGCCTTCTTCCCGCCGCGGGCTCGTGTTCGCGGGCGGAGGCGTCGCGGTCGTTCTTCTCGTTGGAGCGGTCGTCTGGTTCGTTGGTCCCTTCGGAGGGAAGACCGTCGAAACGCCGCCGAGGGGGGAGACGCCTCCCGCCATTACGAAGGCCGCTCCTCCCGTCACAACTCCGCCAATGGTTGCGCCAAGCCCGCCCAGGGAGGAACCCAAACCGGTCGTGACGGCGCCCCCGCCTCCTCCCGCCATCAAGCCCGTGGAGACGGTTGCCGTAAAGGAGCCGCCGCCGAAGCCCGCCGTGCGCGAAGAGAAACCTTCGTCCAGGTTCCCGACTCCGAAGATTGGGGGGACAAAAGGCACGGTCACGGTTCATGACGAGCCGGCTGTCGCGCCGAAAGTTCCGCCGAAGCCCCCGCCCGGACCTACGCCGGCCGAGGTGCGGAGCCAACTGCTCGCATCGCTCAAGATGCAGGGGTTCGGGAACGTTTCCGTTGACGTCGACGCGTCGTTCAGAGCGACGATCAGCGGGACTGTCGTGAAGGAAGACGACATCAGGAAGGCGGCGTCCATCGTGGGGGCGCACAAGTTGGTCAAGCAGGTGAAGAATCAGGTGACGAGCCAAGAGAAAACGTGGGGCAATACGCTGAAGGAAAAGGGAAGGTTCGTGGACGAATAGAACCGGGATGAAACCGGAAGGAGGAGACGACATGCGGAATTCATTGAACGGAAAGCGTGGAATCGCGATCTTCTTGTGCGCGGCGCTGGCGGTCGCTCCCGTGGCCGGCTGTGCCACGGCGGGCGGCGAGCAGGCGGGCGGCGGCACGGCGGCCGGCGCGGGGATCGGCGCTGTGGCCGGCGGCATCGCGGGGAGCCTTCTTGGGGCGAAGGGCCGGCGGACCGAGGGGATGCTGATCGGCGCCGTCGCCGGGGCGGCCATCGGCGCTCTCGTGGGGAACTACTACGACAAGAAAGTCCGGAGCCGCGAGGACTCGATGAAGAAGGTCGGGTACAAGGCGGGGGGCGGCGATCAGGTCGTCATCGGCCAGGCGGTCGTGGCGCCGGACACGGTCAAGGTCGGAGGGAAGGTCCGGTCGCGGGTTGAGTACGACGTCGTGACGGCCGAGCCGGACCAGAAAGTTCCGGTCAAGGAAGTCCGACAGCTCATCTACCAGGGGAAGCCGGTGAGCGACCCGGTCGAGAGGACCGTCGAGCGGGCTTCGGGAGGGTACCACAGCACGTTCGATTTCGAGGTCCCGAAGGCCGCGACGCCGGGGGAGTATTCGGTGGCCACGCAGGTCCAGGCCTCGGGGAAAGCCCAGACCGCCCAATCGAAGCTGATTGTCGAGAAGATCTGAAGTTCTTGAGCGCCCCCTCACCCTCCCCTCTCCCCCTGCTAGGGGGAGAGGAAAAAAAGGGGAAGTCTCTCGCTTCTTTCCTCTCCCCCGCCAAGGGGGAGAGGATAAAGGTGAGGGGGTCGAAGGCGGCTTCGGGGTGGGATGGTGGAGCCCTCGGAAAATTGCTCTTAGAGGAGCAACGATGACATTGTGGGGCAGGAGCAACAAGAATCCCGGCGTCGCCGCGATCACGGATAGTCTCCAGTTCGGCTCGCTCACCGATGTGGGGGTCGTCCGTTCAGAGAACCAGGATGCGATGGGTTTCCGCGTGCCCGACGACCCGGAAGACATGGCCGGAAGGGGTGCCCTCTTTGTCGTTGCCGATGGAATGGGCGGTCACAAGGGAGGCGCGACGGCAAGCCGGCTGGCCGTGAAGACGATCCTTGACAGGTACTTTAATTCCCGGGCAGGGGAGCCGGGGGATCGAATCCGATCGGCCATCGAGGCCGCGAATCAGGCCGTCCTGCAGAAGAGCCAGGCCGACAAGGGCCTGGACGGCATGGGGACGACCGTCGTCGCCCTCATTGTCCGTCCGCCCGACGTCTTCGTCGCTCACGTGGGCGACAGCCGGGCCTACCTGGTGCGCGACGGGCGGATCGTCCAGTTGACGAAGGACCATTCCCTGGTCCAGCAATGGGTGGACCAGGGAGTGATGAAGCCGGACGAAGCAAGGCATTCGGGCCGGAAGAATGTCCTAACCCGCGTCGTGGGGTCCCGGGAGACGGTCGAGGTCGACATGCGCTCTCCTCCTCGCACCCTTGCCCCCGGCGACACTTTCGTCCTGTGTTCCGACGGTCTTCACGGGCTGGTTGAGGACGACGAGATCCGGCGGACCGTCACAGAGATGGAGCCGCAGGAGGCGTGCGGAAGGCTCGTAACCCTCGCCCGGGACAGGGGGGGGCCGGACAACATCACGGTCCAGGTGATCTCGTGGATGGCCGATTTGACGGGGGGGAGACCGAAAAGCCCAGGGTCCTCACGCGTTACGGCGGACGAGTCCACGCGAACGATCTCGCGGTAGACCTAAGAATTGGAAATTGGAAATTGGAAATTGGAAATTGAGAATGTAAGATTCGGGTCCGACGCGAGGTGAGCGGATGGAGTTCTACACCCAGATCCTGAGAAGCTTCCTTGGGCCGCTGGTCCCGTACCTGGACGATCCCAAGGTGACGGAGATCCTGGTCAACAGCCCCACGGAGGTTTTCGTGGAGCGGAGCGGGAAGCTCGAGAACACGGGCGCCGCGTTCCAGAACATGGAAGCCGTCATGTCGGCCGTCCAGAGCATCGCCCAGTTCGTGGGGAAGCGCGTCAACGAGGAGAACCCGTACATCGACGCCCGCCTGCCGGACGGCTCGCGCGTGGCGATCGTGATCTCGCCCTGCTCCCGCAAGGGCGTGACGATCTCCATCCGGAAGTTCTCGAAGGACGCGATGAACCTGAACCGGCTCGTGGAGTTCGAGGCGATCTCGGAAGAGATGGTCCGGTTCATTCAAGTCTGCGTCCTGCTCAAGAAGAACATCGTCGTCTCGGGCGGAACGGGGTCCGGGAAGACCTCGCTGTTGAACGTCGTTTCCTCCCTCATCGCCAAGGGAGACCGGATCGTGACGCTCGAGGATTCCGCCGAGCTCCAGCTCCAGCAGGACCACGTAGTGCCGCTCGAATCCAAACCCCCCGACAAGCACGGAAAGGGAGCCGTGCCGATCCGCGATCTTCTGCGGGCCACGCTTCGTCTGCGGCCGGACCGCATCATCGTCGGCGAGCTGAGGGCGGGCGAGGCGCTGGACCTGATCCAGGCGATGAACACGGGACACGGCGGCTCGATGACGACGATCCACGCCAACTCCCCCAAGCACTGTCTGTCGCGCCTGGAGACGCTCGCCCTCATGTCCGAAGTGGAGCTTCCGATCCTTCCGCTCCGCGCCCAGATCGCGGGCGTGGTCGAGGTCCTTCTCCACACCGGCCGCCTGCCGGACGGGAGCCGCAAGGTCACGCATATCTCCGAGGTCTTGGGGCTGGACGAGAGCGGGAACTACATCATCAAGGATCTCTTTGTTTACAAGCGGATGGGGCGGGACGCCTCGGGGAAAGTGCTGGGCCAGCACGTGGCGACCGGGACCGTCCCCTCCTTCTACGAAGAGATCGAGCACCACGGCCTGTCGTTCCCGAAGGAGATCTTCCTGGCCGGGGCGCAGGCTGGGGTGGGGGAGGCCGTGGGGCACTAGAGAGAAGCAACATTGCAAATTGAAAATTGAAAATTGTAAATTTAGAATTTTCAATCTAGCGAAGCGACGTGCGTGACGGAGGTCACGGAACGGAATTTGGTCTTGTGGTAGAAGGGAGGCGCAATTGAGGAGGGAAGCGGCGCCCCGACGTATCGGGGCGAGGTGGTCTTGAGCGGACGGAAGCCGCAGGCTTCGAGCCGCAGAGGAGGAAGTCATGAAAAGGATCCATGAAGCTATGGCCCGGCACAGCCGGGGGGAGAAGGGTCAGGGGATGACGGAGTACATCATCATCGTGGCCATCATCGCGATCGGCGCGATCATCATCGTCGGGCTGTTCGGCGACGCGATCCGCGACCGGTTCGCAATCGCCATGGAAGCCCTGATGGGGAAAGCTGCGCCGACAGTGACGGCCGAAACGGACGCGACCGCGGAAGACATCAAGAAGAAGTGGACGGAGACCGCGGATTGGGGGAAGACCCAGAAGTAGCGGGTCCGTCACCGTTCGAAGGCGGGGGGAGCGTGAAGAACCTCATGGCGGGTATGCTGCGGGATGAGCGCGGCCAGGGCATGGTCGAGTACATCATCATGGCCGGCGTCTTCACGTTCATCCTGGTCTGGTTCGCCAAGTCCGCGCCGATCGCCGTGAACGCGTACTACCAGTACTTCGCGTACATTCTCCAATCCCCTTTCCCGTGAGGTTCTGGAGAGGGGAAGATCTCCTGGCGAGCGGGGTCCTCGCCGCGGTTCTCATCCTCGCCGCGGCGATGGATCTCCGCACGCAGAGGATCCCGAATTGGCTCACGGGGTCCGCGCTGATGGCCGGGTTCCTGATCCACACGTGGGCGTCCGGCCTGGAAGGAATCAAGTTCAGCGCCGCGGGAGGCGCGGCCGGTTTCGGGTTGTTCGCGCTGTTTTTCCTGGCCGGCTGGATGGGCGGCGGCGACGTCAAGCTCATGGCCGCGGTGGGAAGCCTCAAGGGTGTCTGGTTCGTTCTCCACGCGGCTTTCTACGCCGGCCTCGTGGGCGGGGCGCTGGCGCTCTCCGTCATGATCTGGAAAGGGACGCTGTGGCGGAACCTCAGGAACATGGCCGTGAGCGCGTACACGACGCTTCACCCGCGCAGAAAGCGGGTCCCGCTGGGCGACGTCAGTCAGGAGCGGATTCCGTTCGGACTGGCGATCTCCTTGGGGGGATTGTGGGCGCTGTTGGTTGTCTGAACCGGTGAGTCGGTGAATGGGTGAGTCGGTGAATGGGTGAGTCGGTGAATGGGTGAATCGGTGAATAGGTGAATCGGTGAATAGGTGAATCGGTGAATAGGTGAAT